>JBPOHH010000812.1:0-3927 GCA_052035765.1 Bacteroidota bacterium | reverse complement strand
TGGGTTTGGAGAATGAGCATAAATAACTGCTGCAAAAATCGTGATTTTTACGCTTTCGGGCGATAAGAATTTGACGGGATGGTATTTATTTAGGATTTATTAAGGATTCCGGCTGCAGCGAGCGCCGGCCTGAACGTGCTAAGCGTGTCAGGCCGGGGATGTGGTATTATTCAATTCAATAGCAGTATCAATCTAATTTGGCAGGATATTATTTAGCTTCCAAATCCTTACCTTTGACCATTCATAAGCAGCAATATACTGACTATTACTGCTATACGTGAATCGATTATATAGGGAAGATTCGGGAGGCTGCGGAAGTAATTTTTGGATTTTTCCATCTTGCATCGAGTACGTTATAGGCATCGGATATACTTCTCTAAATTTTAAATTACTTTGGAGTGAGTACGTACCGTCATTTGCTACCCCCGGTCCAGTATCGTCACTGCGACTATACTCATAATCTATAGAGGTAGCATTGCGTTTTTCACCTGTCAACGTGTTGTAAAAATTTAGTTTATTTGTACTAAAGGAAGCAATAGCAAGGGTTGAAAAATCGGGTGAGAACCAGTCAATATCACGGCCATAAACATTTTGAAATGATGAAGCATCAGGAATAGTAACATTACTGATTTTGCTATCGGTAGCGATGTCCCAATGAAGTATCTGAACGGTATTTTCAGCTGAATTCAGGTCAGAATAATTCTGTTTTGTAAGAATAAGCTGGTCAGATCCTCGCGTTCCGACCAATGTCCAGTTGCCCGGCTCATAATTTTGGCTCCAAAACCCTTTAATTTTCTTTCCTGTAGCCACAGAATACATAGAGAGATTATATATCACAGAATCATGCGCAATTATCGCCGAGCCATCTGCTAATAGTCTCGGGTGGGACAGATTGCGAAAGGTTCGAATAATATTTCCGTTACGTGGATTTACCACATACACTTCATTTTCCCAGATAGCGAGTAGTAGTTTCGTGCCGTCATCGCTAAAATTAATTGCTCTGACAGATTTACCAGCCGGAGCATTTCCCAGCCGCTTATATTCACAGAGCATTTTTTCATTTTTAACATCATATACTTCGACAAACCACCCTTCTTCACCTCTTCCATTAATAGCAACCATCGACCCATCAGGAGAAAGAACCGGCTGAACCCCCACCCCGTTTTTCAATGTTATATCGTAAAATTCTGCGCTATTTCCATTACCACATGCCAAAAGCTGACCAATATCTTTTTTTACTCCGGAGTTTAATTTTTCAATGGATTGTACCTGCGAGAGAAAACCATTAAAAGAAATCGCTTCAACCGTGAAATCAACCCCCGAGGGTATCCATATTTTAAACACACCCTGTGTAAAATGCGAAAAATAATTACCTCCGAAGGAAATCACTATTGATCCTGCAACCGTCCCTCCATTACAATCCTTAAGTACTCCGGAAATATAGGCAGGACAATCTGTTAACTGAATTGTTACCGTTCGCTCTTCACCTTCATTTAATGCACCAACGTGTACATCAGCTGCAAGTAAACCAAAATTATCCTGTGGATTAATTGAAATTATACACTCAGTATTTGCCGGAACCCTACACGAGAAATAACCGCCTGTATCCGAGAGTACGGTCATCTGCCCTACCCTTACAAGTACGCCGGGAACCCTTTCGAAATTACATACCACCTGCCCCTTGACTATCGCCGTTCTAACCGGTAAATCGACGTTCCAAGGTGTAAAATGGGATACTTCACCTGTGTAGAAATTCCCTGTTTTGGATGCAGTGCCTTCTTCTTTCCACATGCCGATTGTTTCATCAAAATACCATAATGGCATCGATGCTGGAGCATTTTTTTGGAGGGAAGGAATAATAGGATAGGTGAGCGTGGCGGTCTTGCCGGGAGCGAGAAAGAGTTTATTGCCCGAAGGGTCTTTAAGCTCAACATTTAGAACGCCGTAGGAGAGTAATTGAGTTTGCGTGTCGTCGGTGCAGCGAGCCGTCATATCACCCGAAAAGGAATTATAAAACGAAGCGTTTGATGGGTCGAGATACTTGGCGGCCACGCTCACCGTGCCGGTAAAGGGAGTACCCGACGAGGTGACAAAGGCAGAAGCCGGGAATTTCACGGAAGCCGACCCAATCGAGAGAGTGCCACCGCTTGCAGCATTCACAGAATATTCTGGGCGATTGCTTTGCAGTGTCAGGCGGAGTTCGGTAATACCGCCACTTTTAGGAACTTCTGCGCGGCTGCCGGTAAAGTAGCCATTTTTCTTGCAAATAATAAAGCAGCGATTCCCGGGAACGCTGGCATTTTGAATCATAAACGTGCCGTATTTATCGGTCACGGCGTTTTTACTGTTTGCGATAATTGCCGCACCGGAAACAGGTTGTCCCGATTCATCAACGACGATTCCGGCGAGTGTGGTCGTGACATTGCCGATTGGATTACCATTTGCATCCGTCGGCGCGCCTGCTTCTTTGCAGGTTGCGAGTAGGATGACGAGTGCCGGGAGGAGGCAGAGAAGGCGGAAAAATTTCATGGATTGCTCCGGAGTTTGGATGAGGGAATTTGTGTGTGTTGGTTAGTTATTTTACTTTCCAGATGCGGATGACCATAAGAGATGGCTTTCCTGAAAAGAATCCTTGACTTGCGGCTACGTAGTGGCTGTTAGCGCTATACGTGAAGCCGGCGTAATAATCAAATTGCTTAGGTACGGCAAGTACTTTTACCAATTTTCCTTCGGCAACTGAGTAGATCGTAGGTGGAGGATATGATTGGCCATTTTCAGCAAACGGTTGAAATGCAAATGTTAAATCATTCGCAAGTCCAAGAATTGCCCATCCATCACGTGAGGGAGTGGCTGCTTTATCAAATGCTGAAGAATTTAGAGTTGCTCCGGTTTGTGTATTGTAAAAATCTATATCTCCGATTCTGTTCGATTTAGATGGTAGTGAAATATATGAAAAATCCGGTGGGAATGTACCATCACCTGAGCCATATTTACTTGTAAATTGTACTTCGCTCGTTTTAGAATCTGTTGCAATATCCCAATACATTACTACCTGATAAGTATACTTCTTTGATCTGTTATAAAGCACAACTTGGCTTGAGCCACGTGTTCCCTCCAAACTCCACAACCCTATTTCATCAAAAGAAAGGTCTTTGATCTTAGAGCCATCGACTGCTGAATAAAGCCGAAGCTTGAGCGAGGAGTCGAGAGTGCCTTGATTCTTGACCACTATAATTGCAGAACCGTCAGGCAGCATTCTTGCAAGATTGGCATCGCCGTAACTTTGAATTACCGCTCCATCCACAGGGTTAACTATTATTGCAGAATCCTGCCGCCATCTGATGAGTAATTTAGTACCATCATCGCTAAAATTAACCGGTTCTACAATACTATCTTTCGTAAACTTACAGAGCTCAATTCCGGTTCTAGTGTCATAAACAGAAGTGAAATATGGCTTATCCTGAAACGACACTTCCTCATATCCGCTAATAGCAACCAGCATTCCATCGGCTGAAAGAACTGTCGAAAACACCCAACCTGCGCCAAGATATATTTCATAAAATTCTGCTGTATTTCCTTCTACGCAAGCTGAGATATGTCCAACATCTTTACTCATTCCTGAATTGATTACTCCAACTGATTGAGTAAGTGAGAGAAATCCATT
Source organism: Bacteroidota bacterium (assembly GCA_052035765.1). Taxonomy (GTDB): domain Bacteria; phylum Bacteroidota; class Ignavibacteria; order Kapaibacteriales; family UBA961; genus JADJXV01. The sequence continues at coordinate 263 of JBPOHH010000812.1, read as the reverse complement.
AAATGACGTAGCCTCTACCGATAGCTCAACACCCGAGGGAACGCGCATCTTAAACTCTCCTGTCTTCGTGAATTGGAAACAATATCCTCCGGGATATGATACATCAACTGTCCCGGCAACAGGGCTATCTTTGCAATCAACAATCACCCCGGAAATATATGCAGGACAAGTGGTTAATTGAATATTTACGGTTCGCTCTTCGCCTTCATTAAGAGCCCCCACTGCAAAATCATCAGCAGTCAGATTAAAGTTTTCAGAGGAAT
>JBPOHH010000010.1:0-2873 GCA_052035765.1 Bacteroidota bacterium | reverse complement strand
GTACCGCTTGGCGTTGTCGGTGCGAATGTAAAGCTGTGATTTCCGGCTGACAGTTCTGTTCCATCGGCGAGTGTTTCGATGAGAGTACCATTCAGGTCATAGACTTTGAGCGAAACTTTGTCATTTTTCGGCAAAGAAAAATTTATCGAAGTATTCGTACCGAATGGATTTGGGTAGTTGAGAGGTTCGAGTGAACCTTCTTGTTGATTCTGCGGATGCATCGGAATGAGTGGATGGCGACCGGTCTCGTTGAGGATTGTTTCATCGCCATTCCAGAGCATGAAGCGTGCGACGGCAGCTTTTTTGTCATCACCGAGGCGCGAGAAAAATCCGCCTTTGAATCCTCGTGCACCTGCTGCCATATCGGGATGTGATTCAGCCCAGGACTTCACGATTTCACGTCCTTTTTCTTTCCATTCCTTCACTTTCGGCCTTGCTGTTTCACCAATGGCATGGAGCGTTTCTTTGTATTTTATGGCAAGTGGCTTGAGTTCGGCGAAGAGTTTATCGCGTTCTTGCTTGAGTGCTTCGAGCTGATCACGGCTCGACTTGAGCGTCGTGTAGTCTTCGTTTTGCCAGGATTCATGCATGGATTTCATGGCTTGCTTGCGCTGCTTGCGGAGTTCTGAGGCACGGTCACGGAGCGCGTTGAGCGCTTTCAGGTCATCGGGCTGCATCGCGCCGTCGAGCTGAGATTTCCATACATTAAGCGATGGGAAAACGGTGGATTTCGCAAATTGAGAGAGCTGCGTGCGGAGTTCTTGACGGGCTGCCTGTTGCTCGTCCGAGCGAGCAGAAAGCACCGAAATACTGACGAAGAGTGCTGCTGCAACAAGCAACAGGTGTTTTGCAATGGTTTTCATAGAGTTCTCCAATAAATAATAGTTAGGAAGATTGGTATTGAAATGCGCGGTCATAGAGCAATACCCCGGACATGCGGTTTAATTCACCTGAAAATAATCACAGATGCAGCCAGTATTACGTGAATTTTACGCCGCCGACAGTGGATTTAACCGTAATTTTGCAGTGTATTTGGTGAAAATATTATCCATTAGACCACAGCAACCCACTATGACACAGAAGAAAATCTTAGTTGTCGATGACGAACAAGACATCGTTGACCTCATCTCTTATAATCTCAAAAAAGAGGGCTATGTGGTATTTACCGCCACAAGCGGCACAGCAGCTCTCGAAGTAGCCCGTCTAGAAGTGCCCGATCTCGTCGTCCTCGACATTATGATGCCCGGTTTAGACGGCTTCGAAGTATGCAGAATGCTCCGTCAACTCCCGCAGACAAGCGCAGTTTCGATTGTGTTTCTCACGGCAAAAACGGGTGAAATTGACCAAATTATCGGCCTCGAACTCGGCGCTGACGACTATATCCAAAAGCCGGTCAGCCCCCGCGTACTCGTCGCCCGCGTCAAATCCATTCTCCGCCGGTCAGCCGAACGTGTCCGCACCGAAATGATCGTCGCTCCCGAAATGCTCTGCATCGACACCCTCGAAATCAACCGTCAGAACTACACCGTTCGCATCGATGAACGTGAAAGCTTTTTCCCCAAAAAAGAATTCGAATTACTCGCATTCCTTGCTTCTAATCGCGGTAAAGTCTTCTCCCGTGACTCGCTTCTGCGCCGCATCTGGGGCGAAAGCGTCTATGTCGTCGATCGCACAGTCGATGTACACGTCTCGAAAGTTCGTGAAAAATTAGGACGTTACGCACCGTTCCTCGAAACCGTCAAAGGTGTTGGGTATCGGTTTAAAGAGTGATGATGTTTGTTGATTGATGTTCCCCTCCTGCTCAATTCCAAGCCACCGGCTTGCGGTCATCCGTTACGGTCCAACCCTTGAAGAATAAGAAACGGGGTTCATATTCATGAGCCCCGAAGATCTTATAAATCAAACACTTCCTTCGGATATTATTACTACTTATCTCTCATCGGGATACTATATTCCAATGTATGGAGTATGACTCCGCGAGGTGTGAGCTTATCGAACGCACGCATGATTATCCCGCCAAGGGATTCAGGGATTTTCCTGCTTGGAAGATTGTCTTTATCCACCGGATAGCAGAGATGGGTGGCTTTTGTATGCTGCTTTGCAAAGTCGATTAACCCCAAAATTGCTTCCTTGCCATAGCCGTGATGATGCGCAGAGTGTTTTATCCAAATTCCCAATTCCGGCATTTCATTCTGCAAATTATGCAGACCGGCTCCGCCCAGAAATTCATTCGTATCGTTCTTAAAAATAGACACTTGGAGTTCTTCACCCTTTTCGGCTGCTTCGCGCGCTCCTATGATAAATTCCATCGTTTCCTCGCGGCGCTTGGGTGTCGATGGATACATATATGTCGTAATTTTCGCCGTGAATTCGTTGAATATATCATCCACATATTCCGGCGCCACCGGCAGAAGGAGCAGGCGTTGGGTTGTAATTCGGGTGTGGAGTAATTGGAGCATCTGTGTTGTGTGGAATCTATAAAAAATAGGACGAATCGATTGATTCGTCCTATAATCTATTTGGCAGTATCGTTCTTTAACTCAAGAGTAATGTTGCATTACCGACTCATTCTCTAATCGCTAAATCCACGACCACATCATTTTCAAATCGTAAGAATTGTGCGATTCTTCCGATGACTTTATCGGTGGAAATCACGAGTATATCGGCTACATCTGCCAGTAATTTCGCTTCTTTATCGGTCATGATACCATCGGCGAGCACGATGTGGAGCGTGGCTTCGAAGAGGAGCATTGCATTTTTGGTACCCTTGCCGAACTCCGAATACCGCAGATACTCATAGACATCTTTATACTTCGAATTTTGTACTAAATGAATTGCATTGTTGAGTATTACGCTGAACTCGTCCCAATTAA
>JBPOHH010000233.1:0-1604 GCA_052035765.1 Bacteroidota bacterium | reverse complement strand
AGAGAAATATGGTAAATTTATACCTTTTCGGGTGTAAAAAAATTGACTGCATTGTCCATTTTTTCTCTCTATCTCATTAATTAAGAATTGGGCTTTTAACCAATGTACGAGTGAATTACATTCGCCCTACCCTGCACGACTTGGGCGAATGCGATTCGCCCCTACGACTGCGTTCAATTTTCACAAAAAATGTCGAAGTATGTCCTCTCTCACTTCACGCCCTTCACCCACTCCTCAATATTCTTCTCCAACATCGCGAGCGGAATAGCTCCATTTTCTAAAATTGCGTCGTGGAATTTTGAAATGGAGAATTTTGAGCCAAGGGTTTTCTCGGCTTTGCTTCTGAGTGCTTTGATACGTAACTCACCGATTTTATATGCCAATGCCTGACCCGGCCATACAATATACCGATCGACTTCGCTCCGCGTGTCGAGTTCGGAATTGGAGGCATGAGCCATCATAAATTGCACTGCCTGCTCCCGCGTCCAATTCTTCGAATGCAGCCCCGCATCGACCACCAAACGGCACGCGCGCCACATCTCGAAGGTCAGTGCGCCATACCGCTGATACGGGTCCTGATACATGCCGGTCTCATATCCCAAACTCTCGGCGTAAAGCGCCCAGCCCTCGACGAATGCCGTGAAACCCATCTGACGGCGCACCCACGGCAACGCGGGAAGTTCTTGCGCAATAGCTATTTGCAGATGATGCCCGGGAACTGCTTCATGAAGTGCGAGCGCGGTCATCGTGAATTTCGGACGTGACGGCAGGTCGTAGGTATTGACATAAAAATACCCGGGACGCGAACGGTCCTCCGGCGCGGAATAGTAATATGCCTGCGGGGCAGATTTCGCGCGGTACATTTCCATTTCCTTGAGCGCGTACGGCGCTTTCGGCAACCGACCAAAAAGCGACGGTATTTTCGCGTCCATCGTTTTGAGAATGGCGGCAAAATCATCGAGCATTTTTTGCTTGTCGGTGTAGTAAAATGCAGTGTCGGTGAGGAGGTATTTGTTGAATTCGGCAAGCGAACCTTTGAAACCGATCTGATTCTTTAATTCCTCCATAAGAGATTGAATTCTCGTTACTTCCTTCATACCGAGATTGAAAATTTCATCCGCAGTCATCGTCGTCGTGGTCTCGTGGCGGATCGCAAATTTGTAGCGTTCCTCGCCATCCGGCAGCGCGGAAACGCCGTCGATGCTTCGGCAATTCGGCAGATACTCATTCTTGATAAAGTCGTAGAGTTTTTGGTAATTGCTTTTGATATCCGAACCGATAATTGCGGCTAATTCACCTGTAATTCTGTCTTTATCGCTCTGTGACCATGATTTGTCAATTTGGAGTGCGGGCATCATGAACGGACTCGAATCCACCGGTACATCTTTAATGGCTGCAATCTGCGTAAGTACTTGTTCCATAGCGAATTTCGGCGGCACGAGTTTTTCCTGCATCCCCTTTTTCATATTGGCGATTATATCTGTCACCTGCTTGCCAAACCCTTTCAGGCGAACGAAATATTTCTCGTAATCACTCGGCGTTTTGAGTACTTGCGACTCAATAATCTGCGGAAATCCGATGTGAATGCCGTCCTGTTGCGTGAG
>JBPOHH010000317.1:0-2378 GCA_052035765.1 Bacteroidota bacterium | reverse complement strand
CCGCCACCAATAGAGGGCTGATATTCATCATTAAATACTGTAAGATCATTGACCACTGTCGTGCCTGCAAAGTATGCGTCACCGCGAGGAGTAACGGCTACGGCAGAAGCAGCGTCGTTTCCGGTACCTCCATAATACGATGCGTAGTTCACATTACCCAAGCCACTTGGTAATTTTACGATAACAGCGTCGGTAGGACCTTTGAAGTCAGGCTGATCGGCAGCGATGGGCGGTGATAGCTGTGACATTTGGAAGTCGATGGAAGTGGTTTTGCCAACGATATAGATTTCTCCGGTTACCGATGACACAGATATCGCGGTGACCGAATCTGCACCTGAGCCACCGAACATGATCGATGATTTAAGCAAACGTCCGTTTGGAGATAACTTGGATACATAAATATCAGTAGAACCACCTTTAAATTGAATACTTGTATTGCTTGAAGGGAATCCTTTGAAATTATCGGTGCTATTCGTTTCTCCTGCTATGATTGCACTACCGTCATCCAAGACGGTAATTGCTCGGATGGTCTCATTCTTGCTTGCGCCAATATAGGTCAGGTATTCGACTTCCCATGCCGAAAGATTACCGGCACTGTTGAATTTACCAATAAAACCATCGCTAACATTGATGCCGGAATTGAATACACTCTTGTATGGAATACGATCGGGATCTGGACTTGGACCACCCCAGCTACCCGGAGGTGGCACAGGGAAAGTCTTTGGTAAACCTGAGCTGGTTGTTCCGCAAGCATATGTGTAACCGGAATAATCTGCTATTGCGGTAATTTCATCATTACCACCACCACCTAAATATGTTGAGAAATCCACACCTTGACCGGATGGGCTGAGCTTGGTCATGAATGCATCAAACTGACCGCCCGGTAACTTTTGATACGGAATATCTACAGGAAAATTATTTGATTTTGTTTTGCCGCCGATGCATGGTCTGCCGGTCGCATCTACAGCTACTGCAAGAGCATAGTCATCACCCGTGCCGCCTAAATAGCTGAAAAATTCGAGTGTCTTGCCATCAGCCGAAAATCGTGTCACAAAGCCATCAACTCCTTGAGAGAAATTGAGTTTCCATCCACCGGGAGTAGGCATGTTGCTCGAAGAAGTTTCTCCGGCAATAATTATTCTTTTTTGGAAGTCAATTGCGACAGCATTTGACTTGTCATCCGAGCCGCCGCCGATATAGCTCGAGAAGTACAATTTTGTAAGAGTAGGGTCAAGCTTTGCAGCAAATGCATCGGTACCGCCGTGTGCCAAGGTGTCGTACGAACCCTTGATGATAGGATAGTTTGGAGAATCTGTAACGCCGGTAATGATTACACCGGTGACGATATCATTTGTTGCTTTCTCCAGTGTCATTCCGGTAATCTCATCTGTACCTGTACCACCATAATAGGTTGCATAGACAAGCGGATCGATGACGAGTGGCTTTTTGCTGTCATAGCTGCCGACATTGAATTGTACATTATCGCCATTTTTCACAAATGCGCAATTGACTTTTACTTCACGACCATCAATTTTCTGATACGCATAAATATTACCATTATAAACTGCGCCGAGGACTGTCGAAAGCTTTACACCTTTGTCTTCAGTAACAGTGACCGAATTTGCACCATTGAATCGAATCGCAATCGCCGAAGGATCTGCGCCGGGCTTGACGATGAAGTCATAACGTGGCTTGCCATCCTGGAAAGTATACACAGCATCAATTCCCGGATACACTTCCTCAGAAATGAGGCGCGTGTAGGCAGGCACATTGGTGCGCCATGCTGATGGGTCTTTGCCGATAAAGTAATTCCGATAGCCTGCTTGCTCGCCGTCACCGACTGTTCTTTTGGGCGAAGCACCGACCAGCTCCATCGAGATTACCTGTCCGGTACGATGAACACTCTTTTCACTTAGGAAAGTCTTGACAAGGGTTGGATTAATTTTGCGAAGGCGGGATTTTTCAGCTTTGATTTCAGCGGCAGAGGCTGCACGCTTGGAAAAAATATCATACGTGAGACCATTGTTGGTCAGCCAGACATTCATTCCGCGGGTTTGACCCAAGAAGCGAACCTCAGAGGGCCACTGACCTTTGTTTTCAATAAACGTAACGGGAATATTCGGCTTGGACGTGAGTGCCACGCTCGACTGTGCCCACGAGGAAACCGTGGCTGCAAACAAAATAAACGCTGTTAAAACTGTACATTGACGGAGCATAAGACTACCTTTATTATAATGAATCGTGATTAAAATTAATTCTAAATTTCGTTTGTTAATCCTTACTTGGGATGCGTTCCACAGTAATTGCCACTCTGCACAAAACCGCTCCCCGTATTGCTGACGTCCGCATTAACTCCGCTAACTCGCTATATGTTACAG
>JBPOHH010000773.1:0-2697 GCA_052035765.1 Bacteroidota bacterium | reverse complement strand
GAGTGAGCGCATGCGTTCCGAATATTTCCTGTAAAAACGGCACGTACATCACCGCCATTTGGAGGGAAATCGTCAGCGAAATCGCGCCGATTAATTGCATATTACCGAATATTTTCAATTGAAAAAGGGACTTGACATCACTGCGGATTGCCATTGCCTGTCCCATTTGGCTTAGCACAAGAACTGTAAAAACCATAGTCTGCCAATGTGGATTATTGTCACTTACAAACCACGCCTCGGTGCCGATAGCGACGGCTGCCATCAAGAGTCCTACCCAGAGAATATGCATGCTCATTCCACCGGCGAATATACTTTCATCGGGCTTCCGCGGGGGGCGGCGCACGATGTTGTCTTCGGCTTGCTCGCCGGTCATTGCCAGCCCGGGCAGACCGTCGGTCAGGAGATTAATCCACAGGATATGGATTGGTAATAATGGAATCGGCATTCCGAGAAGCGGCACGAGGAAAATGGTGAATATTTTACCGCAATTACCGGTCATTACATACTTTACAAACTTTCGGATATTATCATAAATACGCCGTCCTTCTTTCACCGCTTTGAGAATCGTCGCAAAATTATCGTCTAATAATATCATGTGCGCCGCCTCTTTGGAGACATCACTACCGGAAATTCCCATCGCAACACCGATATCGGCACTCTTTAATGCCGGTGCGTCATTGACACCATCGCCGGTCATTGCCACATAATGGTGTTTCTGTTGGAGGGTGGTAACGATGTATAATTTTTGTTCGGGCGACACACGCGCATACACCTTTATCCGCTCAATCTTCGCTTTGTAGTCATGCAGCGAGAGCGCCGCAAGCTCCGCGCCGGTGATGACGAGATCGTCATCCGAACGTATAATTCCCGTTTGGGCTGCTATCGTACGAGCCGTCATCGGATGGTCGCCGGTAATCATCACGGGCGTAATACCGGCGGTATAACAGTCTGCAATTGCTTGGGTTGCTTCTTTGCGGGGAGGGTCGATCATTGCCACGAGCCCAATGAACTGCATGGAGAGTTCAATCGTGGCTATCGAGATATCGGCAGGTAATTCGCTCAGCACATTCACAGCATAAGCGAGCACGCGTTTTCCCTCTTTTGCAAAAGCAGTCGTTTGCTCGTGAATTTTACCGGCGTCCGCTCCAGTACAAATCTCGAGAATTGATTCTGCTGCACCTTTCGTTACCACAAACCATTGATTATCCAGAACATGAATCGTGGTCATGCGTTTGCGTTCGGAGTCGAAGGGTAATTCATGTTTGCGCTGATGTTCTTTTGACCACGTAGCCGAATGGCGCTCATGCGCTCGAGCATACGCGACGAGGGCGAGTTCTGTCGGCTCTCCTTTGAGCTCCTTCTTGTCGCCGACGGTCACATCATGATTGAGCTCCATTGCCATGATAAGCAGTTCTTCGGCGGCGAACTCCTTGAGTGCCTCAATTCCCGCGGGTTCCGGCGTGAGCCACAGATCGACGACGGTCATTTTATTCTGGGTAATGGTGCCTGTTTTGTCCGAACATATATACGTCACCGACCCAAGCGTCTCGACGGCGGGTAATTTTCGAATGAGGGCGTGTTTATGCACCATTCGCTTGGCGCCAAGCGCCAGAGCGATGGTAATGACGGCGGGTAATGCTTCAGGAATTGCGGCAACGGCGACGGAGATGGAGGTGAGCAGCATGAGAACGGTATCTTCGCCGCGTAGTAACCCTATACCAAAAAGCACAATGCAGAGTGCGACGATTACTAAGGACAGTTTTTTTCCGAATTCGGCGAGTCGCAGTTGCAGCGGCGTTTGGTGGTCTTCTTTTTGGAGAAGTTCGGCAATTCTTCCTATTTCGGTAGCCATTCCTGTGGCGACTACCACTCCTTCGCCACGTCCTGCGGTGACGATGGTAGATTTGTACGCCATATTTGTACGGTCGCCGAGCGGTGCTTTTTCATCGGCAATTGCTTCAAAATTTTTCTCGACAGCTTCGGATTCTCCGGTAAGCGATGCTTCTTCGATTTTGAGGGAATGGGTTTCGGTAAGGCGGATATCGGCAGGGATAATTACTCCTGCTTCGATGAGCACGATATCACCCGGAACGAGCTCGGCGACGGGGATTTGGGTTATGGTACCTGCGCGACGAACGGAGACATTGGACGGTGCGATGCTTTTGAGTGCTTCAATTGCCTGACCTGCACGATATTCCTGCACACACCCGATAATGGCATTGAGAATGACAATGATGAGGATAAATACGGCATCTTTAATTCCTCCGACAGCAAGCGAAATAGCCGCCGCACCGAGCAAAATGCCAATCATGACATCTTTAAATTGATACATAAAGAGCATGAAAAGCGATGTTTTTTTCTTCGCAATCAGTTCATTACGACCATAGGCGAGCAGACGCTTTTTGCTTTCGTCAGGGTGGAGTCCACTCGCTGAAGTGCCTAGAGATTCAATGACTTCTACAAGAGGGAGTGAATGCCGGTTCATGGTTGGACTTGGTACAAATGAATAAATTCTACGAGTGGTCTCCTCAGCTGATTAGTATTCTCTCCAATCAATTGGCATCTGTCATTCACCCGAGGGAAATGCCGCCTATCGCTTCAAATTAATTACGAAGATTGGTGATGGGCAAGAATGGTCGTAACACGTTCGGCAAAGGTGGCGGTATCGACCGGCTTGGCGATATAGGAGTCAAAACC
>JBPOHH010000213.1:0-5436 GCA_052035765.1 Bacteroidota bacterium | reverse complement strand
GAAGAATCGATCATCACCGGTACTTTGGCAATATCAGGTTCAGATGCAATGAGATTCAGGAATTTCACCATCGCAGCCTCAGAATCAAGCATGCCTTCATCCATATTAATATCAATCACTTGCGCGCCGCTTTCGACTTGCTGACGGGCGACGGAGAGCGCTTCTTCGTAATTATTTTCTTTGATGAGTTTGGCGAATATTGCCGAACCCGTCACATTGGTACGTTCGCCGATATTGACAAAATTGGTGTCGGGACGAATCTCGAACGGTTCGAGACCGGAGAGGCGCATGAGAGGTTCGCGTTCGGGGATTTCACGTGGCGCAAGATGTTCGACAGCATCAGCAATTGCGCGGATATGATCCGGTGTCGAACCGCAGCAGCCACCCAATAGATTAGCAAAACCTGACTCAGCGAATTCTTTAATAACCGCTGACATTGTCTCCGGCGTTTGGTCATAACCGCCCATTTCATTCGGGAGTCCGGCATTGGGGTACACGCTGACGTAGCAGGTAGCGATGCGGGACAATTCTTCGACAAATGGACGCATTTGTTCGGCGCCGAGCGAACAGTTCAGTCCGACCGACAACAAATTCGGACAATGGCACACCGAATTCCAAAACGCTTCCGTTGTTTGCCCGGAAAGCGTCCGCCCCGACATATCGACAATTGTTCCTGAAATCATCACCGGAAGCTGTTTGTCGCTTGTACGGAAATACTCTGATACGGCAAAGATGGCAGCTTTTGCAGTGAGCGTATCGGTAATAGTTTCAATGAGTAAGACATCAGCGCCGCCATCGACGAGCCCTCGTACTTGCTCGGTATAGGCAGTCACCATTTCATCCCACACGATGGCGCGGTAGCCGGCATTATTGATATCGGGCGAGAGTGAAAGCATCTTGGTGGTGGGTCCCATCGCGCCGGCGACGAAGCGCGGTTTTTCGGGTGTGAGAGCGGTATATTCCTCGGCTGCTTGCTTAGCGAGCTTGGCGGACATATAATTAATATCATAGACCAGAGTTTCGAGATTATAATCCGCCTGCGAAACAGTAGTCGCGCTAAAGGTATTGGTTTCAATGATATCGGCGCCTGCAGCAAGATATTCGCGGTGAATATCAAGAATAATATCCGGCCGTGTGAGCGAGAGCAAATCATTATCCCCTTTGAGCGGATGATGGTGTCCGGAGAGGTCATGCCGACACGCGGCAGAATGGAGTCCGCGGAAATCATCCTCACCAAGAGTATGCCGCTGAATCATCGTTCCCATCGCACCATCAAGGATGAGAATCCGCTGTTTGAGGAGAGTTTGAAGCTGTTGGAGTGTGTTGTTCATACGTTATTCTAAGTTGTTTGTGGCATCTATGTAAAATTGTATCTTATCCGATTCATCCGGCTTATAATTATAGAATTCGAGGAGTTCCCCGTTGTGTAATTTTGTGCGCTGTACCACGTTATTTGTATCGTATTTATTCGGAAGTTCTATGCGTAATGTGCTCGAATCTTCTTCTGCTTTTATGATTTTAAAAACTGATTTTTGGATATTTCCTTTCCAGGATTTTCCGGAGCCGAAGATATAAATACCGTCTCGGTCTTCTTCACTATAGTTATACCTATCTTTTAGACTAACAGTTGTTTTAGTCGTTGTTTTTGCAGGAAAGACAACATTTTTTACTAACCAAACCAAAGATTCACCGTTAACATCCCACCTGCGTTCCTCTTCAGTTAAGTGCTTCCCCTTATTCTTCAACCAGTTCCGCACGTCTCTTTTTGAAGAAAGAGTTACATTATCACTAGTAGTTGCACTCCAATTTTCTTCGTAATACGTTTTAAAAGGTACTATACTATCGTTCACGGTTGTTACTATATCTTCTGAAGTAACTTCTAAGAACCCATCCATATTTCTATTAGCTCGTGATTCTTTGTCTAAGAATGCAGAACCGCTATACGCACAACTTTGTGGGAAAGCAACTTTTGCCTTTATTTTCTTTTCGGTATTATACAGCCAGAACGTAGCATGTACTGTGTAGTAGTGCTTGTAAAGTTTAATTTCCACATATTCCGAATCCATCCTAATCGGAGAATCTTTTCCGCTTCGAAGAGTAACGCCGCCGTTGGATTTACTCTCATTTACTAATCCATCATTTGCTTTAATTTGCAAAGTTGTTAACAGCAGTACAACTACTGATATACTGTACAGTTGCAGAAGTCGGGATGTGAACATATATTTCTGTAGCAACTGTCGCATAATAAAGTTTAAGTGGCAATAAATTCTTACAAATCACTCTTCTTGTTCAACTTTTGCATCAAGGTAAAAGTGTATCTCGTCCGATTCATCCGGTTTATAATTATAGAATTCGAGGAGTTCCCCGTTGGGTAATTTTGTGCGCTGTACTACTTTATTTGTATCATATTTATTCGGAAGTTCGATGCGTAATGTGCTCGAATCTTCTTCTGCTTTTATGATTTTGAATACTGATTTTTGGATATTCCCTTTCCAGGATTTTCCGGACCCAAAGATGTAGGTGCCGCCTATAACAGGATTATCTGGATTAAAACCTCGATAGATATAGCTGTCAGGAAGCTCTAGATTACTATCGTCATAATTATATCTTGATTTGTAAATAACAGATGTTTTTGTGGTATTTTTCATCGAAAAAACAACTGTTTTGACGTACCATTGCTGCCATCTATCAGAACAAGTGAACATTCTATCACCGTCACTCATATACTTACCTTTTTTCTTCCACCATCTATTGAACTCTTTTGGAGTAGATAATACAGTGTTCTTATCAACTAGCACTTTTCTGTCTAATTTTTGGAATGTTCTAAATGGTACAAGACTATCATTTACCGTAGTAGAAATGTCATAAACTGCACCATTTGTTTCTGTCTCAGTCACAGTGAAACAATTTGCATCAATGTTACTTAAACCTGTGTACCCGCCTTTATGTGGAAATCCTACCTTTGCGGTTTTTGTCGGACCAGTATTATACAACCAAAAAGTGGCATCTACAGTGAAATAATTACCGTATAATGTAATCTCTACATACTCTGAATCCATGCGGATAGTTGAATTAGTACCATTGTAAAATGTGACTCCGCCATGAGATATCTTTGTAACGTATCCATCATTTGCATTCATTTGCACGGTGGTTATCAACAATATGAACGTAAGCAAACAGCACGTAAGTTTTATGAAGTGATTAACTTGTCGTTGCATATGATTTATCATGAACCAACCTATTCTTCATGCATCAAATGGTTTACAAATTTCCTGGCAAACACATCTTGAAGTACCATTTTTCATGGTTCTTACAAGTGTACCGAGAGAATTCCCTACAAAAATCGTGAAATACCGCATCAAAACGAAACGCCGGGGAGAATTAGAGGAAATTAGGACACAACTCGTGCGAGGAGTAATGGCTATTCAAGATGTGATGTCAACGGTTGAAGAAATAGGTATGTACTTGAACACTTCGACATGCTCAGTGTGACCTAACTTATTAGTCATGCAGAGCTTGCCTCTATGCATCAAGCAAATGCCAAATTCTTAAGCTGACTGCATTATCTACAAACGCACGCTTGGAATGCCATGAACCGAACCCCACCATTCACCCTCACCACACCATCGCGACATTCAAGAAAAATTGCCTGCCGAGAAGCATGGGGATGGATTGTAAATTCATGGAATTGAAGATGTTATTGACGCCTGCGGTGAGCTCAATCCTCGAACTCTGCAGCAGACCCTGTGTGTCAAATCTCTTGGTAATTGCTGTGTTACAAAGCGTGTAACCGGGTACGTATTCATCATCGCGGTCGAGAACTTTGCGGGCGGGATCGCCGAGCGCGAGTCCGTTTTTGTCGAGCGCTTCATCGCCGAATCTGCCTACATATTGCACGCGGAAATTGATGCTGAGTCCGTAGGGTTTGTGATCGTATTGCACGCGGGCTACGCCGCTGTGACGCGAACGGAACCATAAGCCACCGTACGTTTTATACTTTAAATACTCACCGTTTATGTAGATAGCGCGGCCATTTTTGATTGCATCGAGTACTTCGACATCATTGGCGTCTAAGAATTGATAACCGAAATTTGCAGAAAATGATGTGCTGTCACTCACCGGAAGCGCGAGGTGAAGATTCGTTTCAATCCCTTGCGTATAGACCCGCGAGAGATTGCGGTAGGAATAGACCGAATTATTGCCCGTTGCATCCTGACCAACATAGTAATACTCGATTAAGTTCGAGAGATTATTACGGAATGCGCGAACCTCGACCATGCCGGTGAGCTTGTCGTCGCCGATAGGAATGTCAATTCCATCATACATAATCCCCGCATCAAACGCCGTCGAACGCTCGGGTTGTAGGTCGAGACCAAGCCGCCGCGCTCCGACCAAGTCATAGCCTGCACCGGCGAGGCGATTCGAAAATTGCACGTATAATTGTCTAAAATCCGGCACTTTGTAGCCGGTACCAATCGAAGTGCGGAACTGCAAATTATCAGTTATTTTAAAATTCAGAGCAAGCTTGGGATTCGCTAACCATAATACTTTCAACATGGTACTGTCGAAAGGTTCGCCGCCGTTGAAGCTTGCATTATCATACGCACTATTGCCTACATAGCGGGCGCTGAGCGCGTACGACACCCATTCGGTGGGATTACCCTCCCACTGTCCGAAGAGTGAAAATGTGCGGTAGAATGGTTTGTCGGGGTAGCGCGAACCGCTCGTATTGTCGTAATCGGCTTCCAGTCCGAAGGTAAAGCGATTGCGGAGATTCCAGAAGACATCGTATTGAAGGTAGCCGCGCCAGATTTGGCGGTTGAGGTCATCGGTGCGTCCGGCTGCGGCTTGTGTGGTGTCGAAATTGTACTGTTCGGTGTAGTTCGAGCCGTATAACTGCGCCGTCAGGCGCGCTTTACCATGTGTCCATTCGGTGCCGAGTGTGCCGGAAAATTCACGTTGCACCACCGAACCTGTATTAGAAGCGACTTGTCCGAAGAATGATTCGGTGAATTTCCCGCTGCTTTCCGATTCAAAAAAACGTCCGTTGGCGGATAATTTCAAGCCGGGTTTAATTCTCCACAATCCTTTTGTTTGTGCGGTGTAGTCGGTAAATCCTGAGTATGGAACGGTGCGTCCATTTTGCGTTAATTCAAAAGATTGCGCTGATTTACTGTTAAAGAATCCGCTTACTTCGTAGTCTGTAGCACCATAGCCGCCGTCGAGTTGGAGTTCGGCTGCGCCATGTTGGAGATATTGAGAATAGAGTTTCCCGCTCCACCCGTCAGCCGGACGTTTGGTAATAATATTAATCACACCTGCGAGGGCTTCACTGCCGTAGAGCGAGGACATCGGACCCTTGACAATTTCAACGCGGTCGATATTCCCCACCGAAATGCGGGACAGGTCGAGCACACCGGCAACGCGACCGATCAT
>JBPOHH010000565.1:0-5489 GCA_052035765.1 Bacteroidota bacterium | reverse complement strand
GTGTTCAGAACAGAATCCCATTCTCAAGAGTAATTTTTATCATCGTTGAAGTGAGCCACGAATGGCTGCTGTGGTGATAGGACATTCATATATGAGGTTTTACTATGAAATTAGGCGCATTCTCGATTAGTCTCAATGTCAAGGATTTGACCGTTTCCAAGGAATTTTACGAACATCTCGGGTTCACGGTTTTTGCCGGATCTCTCAAGCATAATTATCTCATCATGAAAAACGGCAACGCTCTCATCGGGCTCTTTCAGGGCATGTTTCCGAATAATATTCTGACCTTTAATCCCGGCTGGGATGAGAATGCAACGCTCGTCGAAAATTTCGAAGATGTGCGCGAGATTCAAAAACACTTGAAAAGCAAGGATATTCCGCTCGAATTGTCCGCCGATGAATCGACGACCGGTCCGGCATATATCACGCTGCAAGATCCTGACGGTAATGCGATTTTGATTGATCAGCATGTGTAGAGAGTTTGTATATAAGATATGCCGTATCTCTTTGCGTTCCAACAGATTTTGCTTGAAAACATGCTGGTTCTAATTTTAACACAAAGACACCAAGTGACCACAAAGTTCACTATAGATACTAGTATTTGTAGTGTTCTTTGTGGAAGCTTGGTGACCTTTGTGTTAATTCAGATTTTGATGCTCAAATCGTTACGAAGTATAATCTGCTCAATCTATTGATGCGGAAAATCTACTGCGAATTGACAGCTTATTTGCAAAAAAATAATTGTAATTATTAATATAATCAACTGGTTGTTCAACTATACAATTCTACTCTTATGACAACCGCACAAGGCACAAAACAAGACCCGTGGAAACTCAAAACTCCACCCCAAACCTCCGAATACGAGATGTATCGGGATCAAAAAGACGGCATGGAAGTAATAGTCTGCGTCGTTGGTAAGACGACACTTCTCTATGATTATCAATGCCTTGCTGACCTCCATGCCATGCTCAAAGCGCACGGAGACTGGATGGAGCTCGGCAGCGCGGACGAACAAAAGCCCGCCAAAGACGGTACGGTAGAGGCATGGGGACGATCGGAAAATAATCCTCGCGGCGGCTGGTACGGACTCAAGAAAGGTCTCCGCGGACGCTTTGGTATGTACGTGCCGCCACTGATGGAGGCATTGGGTCTCGCAGAAGTGACCCATGATGCCAAGGGCAATAAAATGCGGGCGATTTGAGGGTGGAGTAATCTTAGGGTCGAGTATTTTTTCACAATATAACCTTGTAATTTAACATATTATCATGAAGATACGTGATATTCTCTTCGAGTTTGAAGACCTGCCGTGGTTCCCGGGGATGGTACGGGAAAGTATGACCGACTACCTGCGATATTTCCTCACGGCAACGAATTTTTACAAACCTATCACCGCGATTCTCGGCGAAGGTCTCCGTCACGCACGTGCCAAGCAGGTGATTGATGTATGTTCGGGCGGTGGCGGCGCAATCGAGCAAATCCGCGACAATTACCGGTATCTGTGGCAGGAAGACTTACCGGTAGTACTCACAGATAAATTCCCCAATATTCAGGCGTTCAAGCTCTTAGAAGCAAGGAGCGGTGGTATGGTGCGATCAATTAAAACACCTGTTGACGCCATGGATGTGCCGACGTCGCTCCGCGGACTCCGCACGATATTCTCGGGTATTCATCATTTTGACGAAGAGCAGGTGCGGGGTGTCCTGCGCAGTGCTGTAGCCGCACACGATAGTATCGCGATTTTTGACGGTGGTGACAAGAAATTTCTCACCATCCTGGGAATTATCTTCTTTCATCCGCTCGCGATTCTTTTAATGACGCCATTTTTCAGGCCTTTGCGGTTATCGCGGTTTATATTTACTTATCTTATCCCGCTTATTCCATTCTGCACGGTGTGGGACGGAGTGGTGTCGATTCTCCGTCTGTACAAGCCGGAGACATTGCTCAAGCTTGCCCGAGAGGTCGATAACACCAGGTATTACTGGCGTTCAGCGAAGGTAAAAAATGAGCTTGGTATGCATGTCACCTATCTTATAGGTTACCCGAAAATAACTGCTGAAGAGGTGTAGTAGTATGGAACAATCAATGCCGGTCAGAAAAATAATTCTTTATATAGCAATGAGTTTGGACGGCTATATCGCCGCTCCGAATGATGATCTCCGTTTTCTGGAAATGGTACAAGTAGCCGACGAGGACTACGGCTACACGGATTTTATCAGTACCATCGATACCGTCATCCTCGGTCGTAAGACGTATGACTGGGTGATGACACAGGTACCGGAATTCCCGCATGCCGACAAGATAGCGTATGTTATAACTCGCACGGCGCGCCCGAGCATCGGCTCGACACATTTTTATACCGGTTCGCTCGCTGACCTTGTCGCCACGCTCAAATCCGAAGACAGCGCGAAGCATATCTTCTGCGATGGCGGCGCTGAAGTGGTCAATGCGCTGCTGGATGGTGCCTTCATCGACGAATTCATTATCTCGGTTATTCCGATTCTGCTTGGTGACGGCACACGGCTTTTTCGGGATGGTGACAGGCCGCAGCAGACGCTGGAACTTGTTTCTTCAGAACATTTTACCTCGGGGCTCGTGCAGTTGCATTATCGTCTGAAGTGAAGTATGGACGGAACTCTTTCGATCTAATAAATCTAAATGTATGTTTAAGGAAAAGTAGAGACTATGAGTTTTTATCGGTCTGCAATCGGGTGCATGGTTGTATTTCTTATGATAGTTGTTGCTGCCACGGCGCAGACAGGATTCCCCAAATATTATGAATACATTGCTCTTACTCAAAATGGTGACTCCTTATATCAGTCCAAAGACTATCTCAGCGCAGCACAGAGCTATATGGCTGCGACAAGGAGAGAGATAGAGCGTGGAATCAACATAACAAAAGTCGAGGCATATTACAACGCTGCATGTTCATTCTCACTGGCAAAAAAGCCGGCCGATGTCTTTGAATGTCTGGAAACACTGGCACTTGTCTATGAATACCGGGAGTATGACCGGGTTATAGCCGACTCGGACTTCGTGCCCGTGCGAGCGGACAAGCGCTGGCTGGCTGCGGTGAACAAAATTGCGACGAATAAAAATAACTACGAACGGAAACAAGCACTTGTAACACTTCGTACGACACTCCCACCTGAAGTACAAGACGCCATATTTTACCCGCTAACGCCGATGATGAAGAAGTTTGTGGAGAATGATACGCTGTGTTTTGTAGCGGTTCATCATCAGAATTTTCGGGTCTATCTCTCGGGTGATTCCTATGCTGCGCGCCATCTTGAGGAAGTGAAGTCTGCTCTCAGCGATGCCTATCAGCGTGCAATCTCCCTGCTCGATGAGGGTGAATATCGGCGAGGAATCAATGTCGTGCTCTTTCATTCCGTCGAAGAAATGCAGCAGATAACCGGCGTGCGCGCTCAGGGTGGAATCGCGTATTCAGAACATGACTTTGCATTCTTTCCGTATCACGCCAAACGCAGACCGCAGTTCAGGCACGAACTCTTTCATCTCATCGCCAATCGAATGTGGGGATATACCTACTCACGCCTGCTCAATGAAGGCACTGCCGTCTATGCCGACAACCGTTGCTACACCGATAATGCAATCTATGGGGCGAATGCATTGCTGCTCAAAAACAAAAAACTCTTTCCTCTGCGTTCACTAGTCGAAGAATTTGATGCCCGCGCCATCGAAAGTGATGTGATTGCCTACCTGCAAAGCGCCGGCATAGCCAAATACCTTATCGAAAAGTATGGTGTAGCGCGTTTTAAAGTATTATGGAAAGAAGGATTTACACATTTCAAAGACGTGTACGGACAGTCACTCCAAGACTTTGAAGCCGAGTGGCTCCTCTACATCGGCACGATACCTATTCCAGCCGACATCGACCAGGCAAAGCTACTCTCGGAGGGCTGTGGGTAATGCCGTGTACAATTCGTGAACGACTCCTGCAAAATCATCTTTCATCATAAGCAATCAGCGTTCATCAGCGTGCTATTCTTCAGTCAGTGCGAACTCCAAAATAACAGAGAATTTACGTGCAAAGAGTGGTTAATCTTACCTGCTTTGTTATTTTTGCAGAATTAAATTACGATTCTCTTCAAGCCCCAAAGGAAACCTTATGGCAAATGTTAACCAACCTGTTGATTCTAAATCGTTTATCCCCGAAAAGTACAAAGACCTCGCCTATATCGGCGCTATCATTGTCTCGGTACTGATTTTCCTTGCACCGGCACTTTTTACGGGCGGGAATTTCGGTTCGACGGATAATGTCGCCTCCAACAGCTTTACGCCTTATCTTGATGAAGCCAAAAAAAGCGGAGATTTTGCACTCTGGAATCCCTATATATTTGCAGGACTTCCGAGTTATGCGGCACTGCTGACGACAGGCGACCGCTGGTACGACTTTGTGTCCAAAGGAATCTTCGGGTTCTCGCAAATCATGGGCGCAATTTTCAAAAATGACGAAGCGCGGATTGCATTTTTCTACATGCTCTATGGCGCAGGGATGTACTTGCTGATGCGCTCGAAAAAGCACGAACGTTTCACGGCGTTTTTTACGTCCTTCGCGGCGGTCTTTTCGACATGGGTGATATGTTGGATATTAATAGGTCACAATACCAAGCCGGTCGCGCTGGCGACATTTCCGTTTATTTTGCTGTGCCTTGAGAAGCTAAGGGAAAGATTTTCACTTATGTATACGGTGGTGTTAATTCTCGCTGTGCATGCACTTGTGGAGTCTACCCACGTTCAGATGGCGTTCTATGGCGTGTGCGTGTTCGGACTCTATATTTTATTTGAACTCATCAGCAGGTTGATTACTAAGAATAGTCCCGGTGGTGTCCTTCGAGGCGCGCTCATGCTCGCTCTTGCCGGCGGACTCGCATTTTCAATGTCGGCCGACCGCTATTTAAGTGTGATGGAATACAAACCGTATTCGACCCGTGGTACGGCGCCGATTGAGAAAAAAGAAAATGCAACACAAGATGCAAGTGGTGGATTTGATTATGATTACTGCACTAATTGGTCGTTCAGTCCGGAAGAAACAATTACATTTTTGATACCGAATTACTACGGTTTCGGCAAAATGGAATACAAGCCCACCGGTCGCGCGAAGGGTCAAACCGTCCAAACCTATTGGGGGCAAATGGCCTTTACCGATGCGGCAAATTATATGGGAATTGGTGTGCTTGGGCTGGCATTATTAGGTTTTTTCGCGTATCGTAAGGACCCGTTTGTACAGTTTTTGCTCACGCTTTCGGTCTTCTCGGTGCTGCTGTCCTTCGGCAAAAACATGCCGCTTCTCTACGATGTATTCTTCTATCATGTGCCCGGGTTTAATAATTTCAGGGCGCCGCAGATGGCGCTCGTGATGATGCAGTTTGCAGTTCCAATCCTTGCAGGATATGGACTTACGACGCTCCTAAGCTGGCGGGGGAATCTCACACCGCAACGTAAAAAGATACTCTTGGGTGGAATCG
>JBPOHH010000320.1:0-17199 GCA_052035765.1 Bacteroidota bacterium | reverse complement strand
TGCTCCAACTACCGTGATAAACATGAGAAACGTAAAAATGTGTTTCATAAAGCACCTTGAAAAAATACGTATAAAAAGTTGAATTTCTTCTACATAACCATTGCGAACTTTTGCGCCTCTAGCGCCTCATGCGTCAAAATCACCGCACCACCGTAAACACCACCGACGTGCGCACCATGCCCTGCCGCGCTACCAGTGAATACACGCCTGTCGGCAATGCATCCACCGGTAGTGATAAACGCGGCTCGGCTATCTCACCTTCATAGACTGTTTCGCCCGTGACGGAGAGTATGGTGTACTTGACGGCACCACTCGTGAACGGAAGTGACGTGCGGTCAATGGTTAAAGAATTGGTGGTAGGATTGGGGTAACACAATAGCTGTGGTGCAGTATTGCTTGGAAATGTATCTTCATTAGCAGACAATGTCGCAGGATTGAGCTTCCAGACTCCCTGAGCATTATAAGCAAAAATTGTCTTGTCTTTGATGACAAATTTTGCAGTAGTGAGATGCTCGGTATCCCAGGTGATTTCACGCCAATAATCACCTTTGGTGGTGCTGTAGTAGGTGCCTTCGGCTGTACCGTAATAGAGAACAGATTCATATACTTTGATATCTGTTGTTTTGGGGAGTTCGGTTGAAGAAGTGATTCCGCCGTTGATGGGCTGCCAAGTGTCATCGGAAGATGCATTGATGCTGTTTCGATAGATACCAAATGTACCGAAATTATACCCAAGCCCTGCGTACAGGAATGTATCGAGCACGGCTAACGCTGTAATTCTATAATTATACGGGTTACTCTTATCCTGTAAACCGGCAATTTTCGTGGTGTTCCACACATTTCCGTTGCTAGTCACCCTGCAGACACCGGCACTTGTGCCTACATACAGACTTGTATCATTCACGGTGAATGAATAGACAACCTCATTTGAAATAGGCGCATATCTCCAATTTGTCCACGTTGTTCCAACATCTGAGCTTATCCACAAGTTTTCACCGCAACAATCATCCGAGGCAAAAATGGTACTCCCCAAAGTAGCAAGCAACGAAACAGCACTCATTATTTTTGCCTTTGGGTTGTGTAGCCACGTTGTTCCATTATCAACACTTCTGTAAAATTCTGTTCCATAATTACCACTAGCGACCATCAGTCCAGAATCACTTTTCGAGATGTAATTATAGCGATTTCTGAATGGTATGCCTGCTTCTACCCAGTGTGCACTATTATCCGAACTGATGAATAATCCACCTTTTGCAGTGCCACCGATGAGAGTCGAACCGCTGACTTCCATGGATACAAAGCCTTTCGATGGCATACCGGTATTAGACTGTACCCAGCTTGTACCGGCATCGGAGCTCCGATAGACTCCCCATTGCTCTGTGCCTGCATAGAACGTCGTACCTTTCATCAGCAGACAAGTCACATTCAGGCCTTCAACGCCACCCTTTACCTGTGTCCAGGTATCACCTTTATCTGTGCTTCTATACACTCCGAACCCGAAATTGGATTGTACTCCTACAACAAGTGTTGTATCCGATCCTATGATCGATGTAATAGTCAGTCCGGTCGGAATTCCTTGACTACCGGACAACCAATTTTTCCCGTTATCCACGCTACGATATATTCCACCGGATCTTGTCCCTGCATAGACTATTTCTCCATGTACTTTTACAGTTTGAACGGTCACACCGGCTTTAATCCCGGTGTTGCTTTTGGTCCAAAGACTGTCATTTTCTCCGCGAGTATAGACACCATCAGCCGTACCGATAAAGACTGTCGATTTCAACACATCTATAGCATTTATCTGGAGACTCAACGCCTTGAGCCCTGCATTTGCTTCTGTCCACGTCTGCCCATTGTCTGTACTTTGATAGATGCCGTGTTGCACCGTGCCGGCAAGCAAGGTTGTACCGAGACTGGCAAAACATCGAATGCTTGAGCCTAACTTCGCTTTCACCACAGACCAGCTTTTGCCGCTGTCTGTACTTCGATGTATATCACCGGTAGCGTAACTACCGACAAGTGTACCGGCTAGCAGTGTAGAACCGCTCGCCAAAACAGATTGTACATTTTCATTTTTCAATCCAACCAGCGACCAACTGTCACCATTATCCGTACTACGATACACGCCGCCGGTGAGCCCGGCAATGAGGGAATTTCCGAGATTGGTGATGGAGTGTACATCACCGCCGGTAGGACTCTCGCACTTGACCCATTGCGAGCGAAGAGGAATTGATAGGAGAACAAAAAAAACGAAGAGAGAAGCAATTGCTTTCATCAGGCACCTCACAAAAAATGGTATGGTAATTACATGTATTTGCACTAAAATTGACACAGTGTAAGAAAAGTTCCACATCTGTCAACTGCAATGAAATACTGTATTTACCATACCATAATTTGCTAGAAATCCTTGTGTAGCAATACTTGCGGTATGTGCGCTCTATCGATGAGAGCATTATGAGCAGATGAGAACTGCTCTTAGTGTTTCAAGAACCTTGCCAGTTCTGTTTTACCCTGAAATCTCGCTGCTACGAAATACACTCCCGAGGCAAAATTCTCCGTCGGAATGGTCAGATTCGACACACCGGACGAACGTTCGTAGAGTCCCGAAGAATAAACTACTTGCCCGATAGAATTATACACCGTCACCTCTATTGGTGACTCTTTATCAAGGAGCATACTCAAGGTAACAGTATTATCCTTCGATTCAGTAATAATCGGCGTTTCCTGCACGCTGAGCAGCAATTCAGGCGAATAAGGAAGCGCTTCGGGATTGACGCCACAGGGAATCGTCACAGCATTCGGTACTAATGTAAAGGTCTCTCCTTTGGTACGCGGGAGCGCGCGGGTACTCTTGCCGTCATCAACACTGATGGTATATTTGGCGGGTTGATTTTGGAATTTCGCCATTGGAAATTCCGTCACATATTGGTAGAGATTACCGGTCGGTAATAACGTATAGCTGTAGGATTCTCCCACAAAATCGACGTTGAGTTTGGCAGATAAGATCACCGACGAACTTCGTATAAAGACCACCACACGCTGACGTCCATTGACCGGATACGTGGCCACTGCCGGTGAAATTATTATCCCTGCTTTCATCATTGCTGCCGGTAGATTCGCCACACCATAGCCGGATGCATTGTTCTTTTGGGTTGCGTTCGATGCTGTTTCATAGAGATACTTTTTGATTTCCCAGGGGCGGAGTTCGGGGAAAACCGAGAGGAACAGTGCCGTCGTTCCGGCAATTAACGGTGTGGCAAGCGATGTGCCGTTCGCCGCACCAATCGAGAGAGAATCATTATAGGCAGTACACACGACCTGACGTCCCTGCGAGGCAATATCGGGCTTGATTTTACCATCACCACGCGGACCACGCGACGAAAAGCCGGTAACGCTGCGTCCGTCAGGTTCGACAGCTGCTACTGCTATCACGCTGTCAGCATCCGACGGAGTGATCAGCGTACTGTCACCTGAGCCTTCATTCCCTGCGGCAGTAATGCAGACGACACCACGTTCGACAGCGCGGTTGACTACCTGCGAGGTAACAGTGGTCTTCCCGTCAAAATCAGCAAAGTCGTAGTCCACATCGGGATCATCGAAGCTCTCATACCCAAGCGATGAACTCAGTGCGTCGGTGCCCTGCGCTTCCGCCCATTCGACCGCTGCGGCATAATTATCTTCCTCAATGCGGAGTTCGGAAGAGATATCTTCGGTCTTGGCAAGTAAAAAACTCGCATTGGGTGCAATTCCGATGAGTGAGTCCTGCAAGAGCCCGCACACAGTTGAGAACACAATACTTCCGTGTCCGTCCTGTCCGCCATTGTCACTGCCTTCATTGCCTGTGATGGAGTCGCGCATGATGAAATCATATTCTCCGCGTACATCTGCATTCTTCGTTGACTCATGAGCTTTCCACCGGAAGCCGGTATCGAGGAAGGTCAGCAGCGCGCCCTGCCCAAGAATTCCCATACCGTGAATCTCGGGAACGCCGAGCATTTGCGCCTGATTAAAAGAGCGTCCATAGCGAAAGACGCCACAATTATCCACCGCTGCAAGCATACTGTGTCCGACAGGATTTTCAATCAAATACTGCCGCGCCGATGTTGATTGTTGAAGAGAAAGAGGCAGGAGTTTGGTGGAAGTACGTTTGATATTTTTCACATACGGCAGGAGTGAAAGTGTGACCGCGGTCGCTGAATCGCATCGTACGACGGCATAATTATTCCATCGGAGGCGAAGGAGAATTTCGGCTTTGAGGAGTTGTAAGCCCTGAAGATACGGGGCATAGACAGGCGCATCCTGCAATGAAATCAACGCGCTGTCCGGCATTACTTTGCGGCGGCGTTCGAGGGCGCGCGGTGTGAATTGTGCGAGAGTTTGCGTGTAGAGCGTGCTGTTTTTTTTAAATTCCTGCGGACCTTTATCCTTAAAAAATACCCTATAGGTTGACGTCGTATCTCCTTTTGTCACCGAGGAAGAGATACAGAGTATAAGGGTCATCAGTGCAAGCATAGCCATGCTACGTTTGCTAAAATTCGTAAATTGTCGTTGCATTAATTGTAAGAGTAGTAGTGGAACATCCCTTCGAAATTAGCTAATTTTCCGCATTCAATCTCAATTGCGTACAATCTCAATTGTATTCCAACATATTCGCAAAATTTATCATGACACATCTTGCTGCTGAACATCTTGCGGGCTATCATGCCGCCAAAAACGCTGTGGCGTTATTCTTTCCCGTATGCGCCGTACTGCGCACGCGGGGCGCTGACCGTATTGATCTGCTGAACCGACTTTCGACTAATGAACTTAAAAACCTGCAACCGCATCACGGGGCGCGGACGGTACTCACGAATGAGAAAGGGCGCATAATCGATGTGCTGACCGTACTTGCGGGAACAGACGAAGCCCTTCTGATGTGTTCGACCGGCAATCAATCCCCCGTTATGCAATGGCTTCGGAAATACACCATTATGGATGATTGCAAAATTTCAGATGCGAGTGTCGAGTATTTCGGGCTGGAAATTCACGGCCCGGAGTCCACGGACCTGCTCTCCTCTCTTGCCGGCGAGGTAATCCTCGATTTGCCGATGAGTCACTGGCAGATGATTACGCTCTTTGGAGTCCCGGCACGCCTGATTCGTCAGCCGGCACTCTGCGAATTTTCGTTTCTCGTGCTCTTTGATGCAGCGTCTAAAGACATTGTCACGAGTGCATCTCAGGCGCTGTCGGAAAGTGTGCCGACTATCAACAGTTCGACCCTTGAAGTGGTACGCATCGAAGCCGGAAGCGGGAAGTTCGGTGTCGAGCTCACCGATGCCTACAATCCGCTCGAAGCCGGTCTGCTGCATCTTGTGAATTTCAAGAAGGGATGTTATATAGGACAGGAAGTAATTGCCAGAATTGATAGTTACAACAAAGTAAAACAACGTCTGATGGGTTTTGTATCTCAGGATCTTCTCACCCCGGGAGCAGAAATTACCGTCGAAGATGGCAGCACGGCAGTCGGTAGAATTACCAGTGTCACCCAATCTCCGGATTACGGTGCTATTGCTCTTGGCTATATTCGTGGTGAACATGCCCATCAGCATTCGATGGTGAAAGTAATGGGTGATGTTCTTGTTCATCAAGCAGAAATCCGTCAGCTTCCTTTTGAATAAAATTTACCTAAGCTCATGCAAAAACAGTATTTTTTGAATGAACGAAAAAAATCATTGCACTAACGGAATTTCCGCTGTAATTTCGCGCCGCATTTACAATTCATTTATTAAATTCTTTATGGGGGTAGAATGAACATTTCAACGTTTGCACGCAGAATAGCAATTGCTGTCACAGCAATTTGCTGCCTTTCCGGTATCGAAGCATTTGCTCAGGCAAATTCGTCCGGTTCAGGTATGTCTCCTGATCATCAAATGGGAGTAGGAATCACGGCAGGTAATTCAATCGGCGGACATTTTGCGTATGCTATTAATCCGGGATTCCATGCCGGTGCAGGATTCGGAATTGCGCTCAGAAGCGAATCTGTCGGTAATAACAGCTATTCAGGGAATACAATATGGTTTGCTCCGTATGCTAAATTTATTTTTTCCGGCATGAGAGACATGAAGCCCTATCTCTTTGGTTCTTTTGGAATTACAAGCGGCAAAGACATTGGCGTTAATACAGAATCATCTACTCGAACCGGACTGAGTATCGGTGGTGGAGCAGAGTATTTCGCATCGCGTAACATTGGAATTTTCGGACATGTCACTGTAATTGGATTGGGCTTTGGAACTAATTCGACAACAAATATTGGATTGATCTCACCTCAAGTGGGTATTGAGTGGTTCTTTAATCCGTAATGACGATACAACATATCTTGATCGCAGTGCGAAACCGGCTCGGTTTCGCACTTTTTATTTACTGCAGCAGGTACATTCATTTTGTGAATTGCAAGCATGAGTACACTTCGAAATACTAAAGTTTCTGCCAAGCGTATAGCCGTTGTACGCACTGACCGTCTCGGAGACATGGTACTCACGCTTCCGATGTGTGCCGCGCTCAGGCAGGAAATTCCCGATGCTGAAATTACTCTCATCACGCGCACCTACGTCGCTCCCCTGTTGTATCAATCACCGGTTATTGATCGAATCATCTACGCCGATACCCCTAAGGAGGTGTCTGCTGCGATTCGGAATACGGAAATTGACATGATCTTTTTCCCGCGACCTCAATTTTCGGAGTATCTCGCTGCATTTCGGGCACGCATTCCGTACCGCGTCGGCTCCGGATACCGTTGGTACAGCTTTCTTTTGACGCAGAAGCAGTATGATCACCGCAAGACGGCAGAATATCATGAAGCAGAGTATAATACGCGATTGATTGAAGGTGTACTTGGACGCAATGTCGCGACGAGACTCGTGCGCCCCTGTCTCCATCCTGACAGTAAAATTAGAATACAAAATCTGCTTGCCACCCACGGGATTGCCGGCACTGCACCAATAATCCTCCATCCGGGGAGCGGTGCTTCGGCTGTTGATTGGCCGGTGGAGAAGTTTGGCGACCTCGCTGGCGAACTCCTTGCATCGACGTCGCATCCGATTGTGATTACAGGTATTTCGACAGAACGTCATTTATGTGAATC
This sequence comes from Bacteroidota bacterium, assembly GCA_052035765.1. Taxonomy (GTDB): domain Bacteria; phylum Bacteroidota; class Ignavibacteria; order Kapaibacteriales; family UBA961; genus JADJXV01. The sequence continues at coordinate 10,076 of JBPOHH010000320.1, read as the reverse complement.
AATCGTAAAGAAGTGCCCGCAGGCAGTGAATCTCTGCGGCGAATTACCCTTGTCGGACATGATTGCACTTCTTGACCGCGCTGCCCTGCTGATCGCGAACTCGACAGGTGTCCTGCATGTGGCTGCCGCCCTCGGCACACCTGTCGTCGGACTCTATCCTCAATCGGTGCCGATGAGCGCGGCGCGATGGGGACCCTACACCGACCGCGCAAACGTACTCACACCACCTCTTGGTGACACACTCAACGATGATATGCGAATGATTTCTGTGCACGATGTAGCTGCGTCAGCCCGTACATTGCTTGCTGGGTGTTGAACTAGAAATGGACATGAAGTGAGGGAGGAACCGTACATCCGTAGTATTCATCCAATTTGAACAACACAATGGGACTTAACTATTTAAAAGACATAGCCATTATTCTGGGCGCAATCATTGCGCTGTTTTCGTTCGCGAACGGTATCCTGGAATATATCCGGCAGGGAGCGCAGAAACGGGTGGAACAATTTGTGACTCTTCGGAGGCGGCTGAAAGAAAATCCCGCTTTTTATGAAATCTGTTCCCTGCTTGTCTACGATGATATTCGCCTCCGAGAAATTCCGGCACAGGACAAACGTGACTTTTTAGGACTACTTGAAGAAGTAGCATTGCTCTCGAATTCAGGATTGATTCGTCGTGAAGTAGCACATTATATGTTCGGATACTACGCAGTACGATGCCTTGAAAGTATTCACTTCTGGCATGAAGTGGAGCGGGAGAGTATTTACTGGAGTTTGTTTCACGATTTTGCTTCGCAAATGCAGAAAGTTGAAAAAACATTTCGTTACAAACGCCGAAAATTGCGATTTTAGTAGAATTTATTGCAGTTTTTGGTGTAATTTGCGAGTATTCGTTGACCCATGTTCAGCAGAATCAGCTATATATACAGGGACTTAGGTGCAGTTCTTGTTTTTAGGGATATATAGATTGACTACTTTTTTCTATTTTAGTGATTCAAAGCATCTCCAATGTATTCAGGTGAATATATTGACTTATTTTTTAGATTGTAATCCAATATTATGGCTTTAGAAATACCTAAACCCTTAGATTCTTCAGTTCTCAATGAAGCCTTTGATCGTGGGATGCCACATGTATTGATGAGTGATGCTGTCTTTATGCAATACCGAGATTTTATTTATAATAAGAGCGGTATTTACTTTGCAGACAACAAGAAATACCTCTTAGAAGCCCGCATTGCTCAACGGTTTCAAAGTCATCGACTTACGTCATTCGAAGATTATCTGTCCCTGATACGTTCACCTGCCGGAGCGAGCGAGCTGCCGATTCTCTACGAGTCAATTACCATTAACGAAACATATTTCTTCCGTAGTCCGCAGCAATTGGAAGTGATGGAAAAGGTCATTTTACCGGATCTTATACGGTCAAAAATGGCTCGCGGTGATACGAATCCTACGATTACTATCTGGAGTGCAGCTTCGTCAAGCGGAGAAGAAGCTCATACCATCGCAATCATTCTCACGGAGAAAATTAAGCCATTTTTTCCGAATGTTAAATTCAGAATCGTAGGCACAGATATCAGCAATTCTGTGCTAAATACTGCTCGGAGTGGCATTTACAAGCAGTATGCAATTCGACAGGTCGCACCGGATATCCTCCAAAAATACTTCACTCAGCACGACAACCTATACCATTTGAAGCCCATGATTAAGTCGATGGTCTCCTTCCACAGTCTCAACCTTTTCGACAGCTCGGCAATGGCGTCGATGTCGAATGTCGACCTGATTTTTTGCTGTAATGTATTGATTTATTTTGATACTGAGTCGAAAAAGAAAGTAGTGCAATCACTCTATCGCTCACTCAATAAAGGCGGGATGCTGTTTGTCGGGTATTCTGAGTCGCTGCACGGTGTGTCGCAGGACTTCAAGCTCGTCCACTTGCAGAAAGCTCTTGTGTATAAAAAAGAATAATTACCCTTCGCGTTCAAGTATGTTAATGCTATCCCCCACACGCAGGACTCCCTCTTTCTTCACATTCACAAAATATGCGCCGAAGAACACCTTCCCCGCGTCTCCCCGTCGATATGTAGCCATCGTTGCTAGCGGTTCTTTCCCCACTTCCGCCGTCTGTTGATTAATCGTCGTCATCACACAGCGCGCGCACAATTTCCCGAATAGAAGTCGGTTCCCGTGAATGTCAATCTCCCGCCAACAATCTTCATCAAACGGATGCAATACATTATTAATAATAATATTTGCGCGAAAACGATCAACGAGAAGTGTGTCCCCGATATGAAAATTCAAGTCCTCGATCGAAGCAATCGACGCCGCCAAGATCGGATGAGAATCCGAGAAATTCACCTGATGACCCTGTCCATAGAGACGACCGGAATTGATATCACGACGATAGGCACCCGCTCTGCGTACTAACCGTGTCGGATTGCCTATAATCTCACGAAAGAATTCCGCAACAACCTCTCCTTCATCCCCCACAGCTAACGGAGGTGATGCCCATACGGAAGTCGTAGTAACGGTATCATATTCTTTCATCAAAGGAATTGATACTTTTCCCACAGAATCATATTCAACATGCAAAAATTCATCATCAATCGACGTGCGAACGAGCGCAAGAGCCGCGCATTCCCGCTGGGTGATGAAAGTGCCATGTTCGTCAACGAGGAGCCAACGGCGGTCATTTTCAAAACCGAATTCATCGAGCGACACTTCCTGAAGTGCAATACTACCGCAAGACTTGATAGGATAAATATGGAGCGAGTGGATGGATGGAGTGGTCATATTGAATTGTTGTTTCAGCACTGAAATGAATACTCATGACGATTAATTTGCAATCACTTACGGCGATGAATTATAGTTTTAAATCTGTCGAGTTCGGTTTCATTGATAAATTCAATCGCCGGATAATAGGACAGAGCGCGTACAACTCCGGTACCGAGTCCTTTATACGGCAATACATACTGTGCAAGAGATTGTAAGATTGGATTTCTGGGAATGGAAATACCGCTTTTCATCTTCTCTACTGTAAGTGAATTCGGAAGTTTGCCCGGACTGATAATTTCAATTCGATCGGGAAAGATGAAGATTTTGATGGTAGAGTTGATGAAATAATCGCGATGAATGAGTGCATTGACGATTAGCTCCTCAAAGACCTGATACGGAACCTCCCATTGCGCCTGACTATTAAAGGACTCACCTGTCGGAATTTTGTGGATATTCCGTCCGATAAACTTGAGCGTCTGTTCAAATACTTCAGCGATGGTTCCCTCAAATGCCGGCTCATTGTCCGTAAAAGTACCAGACACAAGATCAATCGTATCGACAGCCACACATTGTATAGAAAACAACGGGCGTACTGTATGCCTCCGATGACTAAACAGCAATAACCCTGCAATAGTGAGCTTGCCTTCTGACATTGCATACTGACTTTCCAATGATTTTTCACCGTCAATGTGCAAATCTTCCCAACTTCTGTTAAATTTTCTCTCGATAAATTTCTTGTAATAGTCAAAGTCGATGTCATCGAACGACGTGCCCTGCACAGTCATTTCATCGGCATAGAGGATCTTACTGCTTTGTAATAATCGTGAGATTTCTTCATTAGATGTTACTTTGCGCTTGTCAGCACCATTTTTCATGAAAATCGAACCGTTTTTATCTTTATACGGCTTATGCTGACCTTCTTTGATTGTAGCGATGACCACTACTCTATCATTTGAACTGACGGTTTCAGTGGAAATAGTAATCGGTGGGAATATTTTTTGCGATGCACAATGCGCTAATTCTTGATTAATCCGTTGAATTTCGACATACTCAAGTCCTACGATTTCGCCGGATTTATCATTTATACCAAAAACAATACATCCGCCTTCCGTATTAGCAAACGCTATCATCTCCTGAGTAAGAGAATCTGAGTTGGGCAGACGCTCTTTAAACTGAACAGTCGTACTCTCACCCTTTCGCGCTACATCAAGAAGTTCAATTGGACTCATAGCAATGAACAAATATCACATTTACCGATAAAAAATCGGGTACGTACCCGGATTGACTTCATGCATTACATCATACACGCACTCAAAAACATGTTCGGCTTCCGGCTTGGAGAAGTAGTTCCCGTCCGTCCCATACGCAGGACGATGCGGCTTGGCAGACAATGTCCGTGGTTGTGAGTCGAGATAGCGGTATCCATTTTGCACTTCAAGTACTTCGCGCATCATATATGCTGTCGTCCCACCCGGCACATCTTCATCGAGGAAGAGAATACGGTTCGTTTTCTTCAGCGATTCGACAATTATCCCATGAATATCAAATGGCAGAAGCGTCTGCACATCGAGTACTTCACAGGAAATACCCGCTTTCGCGAGCAACTCCGCACTGTCGAGTGCAATTTTACAGCTTGCGCCGTAGGTGACGATGGTAATATCCGTCCCACTGCGCAAGACTTCCGGAACCCCGAGCGGCACGGTATATTCACCGACATTCGCCGGTAATTTTTCCTTAAGTCTATACCCGTTCAGCACTTCAACGATGAGCGCCGGTTCGTCTGCTTGAAGCAGTAGATTATACATACCTGCCGCCTGCGTCATGTTTCGCGGTACGCATACATGTATCCCCCGCACCACATTAATCACACCCGCCATCGGGCTGCCGCTGTGCCACACACCTTCCAAGCGGTGACCACGGGTACGGATAATCACCGGTGCCTTTTGCCCGCCCTTCGTTCGCCATTGCACCGTCGCAAGATCGTCCGACATTATCTGCAAAGGATAAAGGAGATAATCTAAATATTGAATTTCCACAATCGGACGCAGACCACGCATTGCCATACCGATTGCCTGCCCCATAATCGTCACTTCGCGGATACCGGCATCGGCCACGCGGAGTTCGCCATGCTTGGCTTGGAGTCCGGCAAAACCCTGATTCACATCGCCAATTTTCCCTACATCTTCGCCAAAAGCAATGACGCGGGGGTCACGCGTGAGAGCAGCGTCAAAACATGCGTTCATCACTTCCGAACCGTTAATCGATGGTGCGTCATCGGCATAGCGCACCGGCACATGTGCTACCTTGAGTGCCGACGAAGCAGTCTCATCGTGCAGCGAAGATGCATACCGGTCAGCTGCGAGCGCTTCCTGATGGAGTTTCCATTGGACAAGACGCTGCGTTGCAGGGATCGACTCATTCCGCGTCAGGAGCAGAACGCGGTGTATCGCGCTCATATAGTCCTTGCGGAACGGTTCGCGGATGGCGCATAATTCCTGTTTAATTGCTTGAATTTCCTGAACATTTGCTGATGAAGTACTAATGTCATCCATCATGCGGGATACGTCGTGTATTTCATTGATGATTGGCTGAATATATGCCTGCCATGCTTCATCTTTCCACTGCTTAACAAGAGCGATATCTTCTTTTTCGAAGGCGTCGAGATCGTCTGCGGTGGCAAACTTTTGAGCTATAATCCAGTTCCGAAGATGGGTAATGGCATCAAAATCTGCCTCCCATTGCAGACGTTCTTTCGATTTATAGCGTTCATGACTGCCGGACGTGGAATGTCCTTGCGGTTGCGTGACTTCTATCACATGAATAAGCTGCGGCACATGCTCCGTCCGCGCTGTTTCCGTTGCCTTTCTGTACGTCTCGACAAGCGCCGGGTAATCCCATGCTTTGACGACATGAATATCATAGCCGTCGGTGGTACCGGGCTTGCGTTGGAAACCGCTCAGTACTTCACTGACACTGTTTTTGGTCATCTGCAATTCATTGGACACCGAGATTCCGTAGCCGTCGTCCCAGACGGAGATTACCGCCGGAGAGCGAAGCACACCAATGGCATTGACTGCCTCCCAAAACATACCTTCCGCCGCGCTTGCATTACCAATCGTACCGAAGGCTACTTCATTCCCATTGTTCGAAAATTGGGTGAGCGATTTGAGTCCGTCGAGGGCGCGGTATAATTTTGACGCATAGGCAAGTCCGACCAAGCGTGGCATTTGCGAACCTGTCGGTGATACATCGGCCGAAGAATTATACTGCGACATCAGATTCTTCCAGGTGCCGTCCGGATTCAGGCTGCGGGTACCGAAATGTCCGTTCATCGAGCGTCCGGCTGAGGATGGCTCGGCAATGACATCGGCATGGGCGTACATTTGCGCAAAAAACTCGCGTACATTGCTGATACCGAGGGCGAACATAAAGGTCTGGTCTCTATAATACCCCGAGCGAAAGTCCCCTTTTTGAAATGCGCGTGCCATTGCGAGCTGTGGTACTTCTTTGCCGTCGCCGAATATCCCGAATTTTGCTTTACCGGTGAGCACTTCCCGGCGACCAAGCAGACTCGCCTGACGGCTTTGGAATGCGATGCGGTAATCGAGCAATACGTCGTCTTTATTCCATTGCAGAGAAGAGCTTACAGGTGCTGACGATGATTTTCTGGACGATGTGCCATTGGGTGCAGGACGTGTCGAAGCGGATGTTTTTTGAGCTTTTACGGAGGTTTTTGCCATGTGTTTGTATCGTTGAATAGCGGAGAAATTACCTTAATGGAAGCACAAAAATACTGCCATTCGTTGGTATGACCAAAGTTCAGGTGAGATAATTACCCTATTCTTTTGGGAAACACATCATTACGTGGTTATTAATCAAGGGTTTTCTTGTAATTTTACGGTAACAGTTTCTCATGTGGCACCTCATTTTTCATGGCTATGGCATTGCGACGATGTATGTTTCATTCGAATCGGATTCTGTGGTGGTTCCTACCTGTTTTGGGTGTATGGTATCTGTCCGGCTGCGCGCATATCATGCGGGAGAAGCTCCCGAATGTGGTGTATGTGGGGTCCGAACCCGACAGTGCCGTCGTGTATATTGACGGGACTTATCATGGAATAACGCCATTGAAGACCTATCTGCCGTCCAAAAGCTCGTATATTGTGGAAATGAATAAGCAAGGCTATCAGCCGCGAAAAGATACGGTGTCGTCGATTATCAGTTCTCCCTGGCTGTTTCTCGATGTGATCACCAGCTTTTGTATTCTTCCACCGCTCGTTGATGCATATACGGGTGCCTGGTATGTGCCTGCCGACAGCGTGGTATTTCGTGGGCTGACACCAACATCCGATACGTCGCCTTCGGTCTTTCAGCCGATACCGTTACAACCGCAGAATACCTTTTCGATTGTCTCGTACTTTGACCCCGAAAAGCTTCGTGATATGCCGATAATTGCCTACATCGGCGGCGGCTACAGTTTCCCGTCTCCTTTTGCAACGGCGGTCCCTCTGCTGCCAACGTCATATTGTCTGGGAATAGGATATAAATTCTCGCCGGATATCTCGGTAGGAGTAATGTGGAATGTATCGGTGATAGGCAAGCAAGTCCTGTTGCCGACGCCTTCGCTTGATGACGCTACGAGGGTCAAAGTCACCCCCACATTATCTGTCCTCTCTGTCGATGGCAGAATTCGCCTCTATCACTCTCCGCTCTATGTGGTAGGTGGAATTGGACTTCTGGCAGCAGGAATGGCAGAAAACGGAATACAGACTCCCGGGCGCAGGCGACTGCCGGAGATAATTGGTGCGGCAGGATGCGCATCCTTTGGTATGGGTATATCATTCAGAGATGGCAGTTTTTTTACGGAAGCTCGCACTACGGTAGGCTGGAACGCGGTTCACTCAGCCCCATACGCACCATTTTCAGTCAATCACTTCTCGATTAATCTCGGATATTATCTCGATAAATAGTGCGGAGCGCTTCAAGTCAATTCTCCACAACAATCAATCGACCGCTCCATTATTCAAGAAACAGGAGTTTGGTAGCTATCACCTGATTGCCGTGTTTTATGATGAGCACAGTCATTCCCCGCTCGGGTGTGCATCGGATTACCCCGTCTTTCCGTTGAGTGGAGGATTGGAGTCTTTCACCAAGAAGTGAATACACCTCGGCTGTGCACTGTTCCCTACATCCATCGATGAGCCATTCTCCATGTACCAACTGACACGTAATTGCTGATGAAACATCCGCTTCCCGCACTGATGTTACCACTCCTGCATTAAAGACACTGCCATCGTGCAATGCGGCATAGATGCCGAGGTGGGTAGAAGTCTGGGATGAGCCGGCGAAACCGGAGATAAAAAGCACCACCGACTTGCCTGCAAAAGCGGTTATATTGGTCGTAAAAGAACGGACAATTGCATTCGATTGAGGGTCGAGCAGGAGAAACTCATAGGTCGTCGGAGGCATAATAATCGTCGTCGGTGTAGCACCACCATACCCCAGATTCGGCAGAAGTGGCGCCACATCTTTTGCAATAAGATTCGCCATTGCCAAATCTGTACACCCATCGGTAATTTTCACGGCTACTTCGTCCTGTGGGAGCTGTTTGGTGGTAATGTTCTCCAGAATTGTCCACTGCAGACGTATCGATTTCCCGTCCGGATTCGGCTGAAAGTGTGCGGTATCGGCTACTCCATGCAGCACAAACGCGGTTGCTATTCCCGGCTCGGGCCTGTAATTCATCGTAAGAAGCGTATCGGTATCTTCTGACCGTGTCACCGCGAGCTGAAAAGCATGGTCCGACGCCACCGGTACAAATGGTGTCGCCGTGCGGAATGTCATCTTCCCAAGAATTTTCTCGCCATTAAGATAGACATCTACCTGTCGAAGGGTGGTATCGGCTGAGTTGTGAATTACCTGAATGAGCCCGGGCTCACCTGCGGATGCAGGAATTCGGAGTGCAAAGAACAGCGCAGCGGTCACTACGGTCAGCAGACAGGATGGGAATGAATGGATGCAGACAGAACTCATGGCGTACTTTCGCAACGTAAAAGGGGTTTTTCTTCAAATATACGAGAAAATCCCCGTGCACTCAGCAGCCGGATGTTTCTCTGCTCCCGAATGGATCCTACGACATGTCAATGACGCCGTACAAGAGAGATAATCGCACGCAACAAACACCTGAAAATCGTTTGGTAATCATTCGATTTTCGCGTAAGTTGTGTACAATAGAGTTATGGTAAATTGTAGTTGTAGTAGGTAGTAGTGATGTATATTTTGTACTGATGAGCAGTTCGCTACATAGGTATTTGTTGACGTTCGGTTGAAACAGCCGAACAGTTGCGAAAAGCAGAATTTCTGTCCATTTTTTTGAGGGTCGGTACAAAAGCATGAAAACTCCATTATTTATCATAATGTGCATCCTTGCGATGTTTACTATCCAAAGCTGCTCGACTATCGGCAGTGAAAATGATGAATTTCGCGAGCTTTGTGAAAGTATTCTTAAGAATCCTGATACGTTAGATGTACTTCAATATAATACGGATATTACAGACTCAGACTTCAGGAAACTAGCCAAGTATTGGTTATTATCAGAAAAAGAGCACATAAAAAGTTATTTTTCTAATGGATATGTTGGGGGGCGATACAGAAAATATACCAAAGGTGTAGTCTTTGATTTTTTAGATTATGAGTTTTTTGGTGACCCAGAAACCCGTCCCGGCTCTAAAAAATCTAAACCTGCATGTGTATATTTTGTTTTTGGGAAATATTGGTGGGAGTGCAAATGGAAATTGGTGTCAGTACAATCGTACAAACCTCAACTAGTCAGAAGAGACCCTGAAGTTCATACCGACTAGTAATGATCTATTTTCACTCTGGCGATGATGTAATCCCGCTTTGGAACAGTTGGAATGGATAGAAAACGAGACATATTTAGGCATGCTTCTTCAAATTTCGTGATGTATGTAAATGCTGTCAGTCTATTCCCCGTCCGGGCGGTTGCTTCAACCGACCTTCAACACATACCGCTGAAACGTACTGCACGATACCAACATACCACAACTAAAACAGTGAAGCTCTCTTGTATTGCTGAGATGTAGTAAATTGTAGTTGCTGTAGGAAGTTGTGACGTATCTGCAGTAGTGTTAAGCAGTACGCTACACAGGTATTTGTTGACGTTTGGTTGAAACAACCGAACGGATGGGAAATACCATCCTTGCCCGACAGATAAAAATTACGTAAGTTCGTAGAATGAGAAAACGAAAAGAAATAGGGCTTGATTTTGAGGTCGATAAACTGAC
>JBPOHH010000295.1:0-1738 GCA_052035765.1 Bacteroidota bacterium | reverse complement strand
CTCTGTCAGTATTATAGGTACGTTGCCGTATGCAGGATATTCCGCTTCTTCGAAGTACTTTAGCGAATCTGCAGGCGGACTTGCAAATATATCAGTCGGTGTGAGCAAGTCTTCCGCATCGGGTACTTCGATTCTTACCGGCAAGGTATTTTTACCGACTGCACCAAGTGACGGAATTAATTCTGCAGCTATAATGTACGGATTTTACCATCGTTTTTATGAACTAGAACAGTTCCTACCTGAAGCGCTCAGCATTCAAACGCAGTACTTTTATAGGAAGAATTTTAATGGATTTCTGTTGGGAGGGGTCATTGGCGGTTCGGTGCTTATACCGACCGGTAATGCACTAAATGAAATGGAAGTGCTTGCTCGCTATGGTGTTAGTATGGGGTATGAAAGTAATGATGTGCGTATCGTTGCAGAATTTATTGGTATAGGAATTCTCACGGAATCCAGAATACTAGCGAAAAGTTGGTCCGAACATTTCATCGCTTTTGGCGGGCAATGGTCAGGCGGAAGTGTAGTGAAACCAAAGCTAAAAGTACAACTACCACTCGGCGATGATCTTTCAAGTTATTACGGTTGGGCACTCACTCTTGGGTGCGATTTTGTGCTGCCGTGATGGAGCGGGGAAGTTGAGAACGTAAAGCCCGAGGGATTGTCTCTCGGGTTTTTTTATTGGAAATGATTAGTAGTGAGATGCTGACCAAATTTGTACATTCGAAGTACCAACATACTAATTAAGGACATACTCTAACGATCCTGCAACACTTGGTTGATATTTTCCCCGAAAAAAATGGTATAGTATTGATCATTTCGATAAAGCTAAGTGTGAGAGATGACACTGCTGCCTTGAATTACAACGACTTGCGACTTGTCAACTTGCGAAATACGACTTGCTACTTTCCGACCTACGCCGCTCTGTCTTACGACTTACGACTTTCAGACTTACGACTTCTCACGTCTTCCTCCACGATTATCCGTATTTTTGCAGTCACAAAACCGCATTCATAACATTAACTGGTAAAAATACATGGATAATAAGATAATTTTTTCGATGGTGGGCGTGGGGAAAGTCCACAAGCCGAGCAAGCAGGTGCTCAAAGACATTTACCTTTCGTTCTACTACGGCGCAAAAATCGGCGTACTTGGTCTGAACGGCGCCGGTAAATCCACCCTTCTCAAAATCATTGCCGGATTAGATCCGGATTATTTGGGGCAAATTACGGCAAATAAAAGTATTACATTCGGTTACCTCCCACAAGAACCTCAGCTCGACCCGAATAAAACGGTGCTCGAAATCGTACAGGAAGGCGCGCAGGCAACGGTAGATTTGGTGAAAGAATATGAGGAAATCGGACTCAAATTCGCCGAACCCGATGCTGATTTTGATGCATTAATCGAGCGTCAGGCGAAATTACAGGAAGAAATCGACCATAAAGGCGCATGGGATATCGATGCCCGCCTCGAAATGGCAATGGAGGCGCTGCGGTGTCCGCCCGGAGATGCCGTCATCAGCGTTCTCTCCGGTGGTGAAAAGCGCCGCGTCGCCTTATGCCGCTTGCTGCTGCAAAGGCCGGACGTCTTGCTCCTCGATGAGCCGACGAACCACTTGGACGCCGAAACCGTTGCATGGCTCGAAATGCACCTTGCCAAGTATGAAGGCACGATTATCGCCGTGACGCACGATCGGTATTTCCTCGATAATGTAGCAGGATGGATCCTCGAACTCGATAGA
>JBPOHH010000080.1:0-2349 GCA_052035765.1 Bacteroidota bacterium | reverse complement strand
ATGAGTACCAGAAAAAACAGTATAAAATGTTTCATTCGTAACAGCTCGTAAAAATTGTTGGTTGAGAACGTTTCGCACAAAAATACCATAAATTTTCTAAAGGATTAGGTGTTGAATTTTGGATTGTACGTTTTACTGTATTCACCACGTTCGAAATTGGTCCGCTAACACCAGAAGTCACTCTGAAAATGTGATGAATTCATGTTATATTTCATGCTTTTGCTGGGAATTTAACATTATTACCAACATCACGCTACTATGATTTTATTTCAAATCATTACCTGATTGTTCACTTGCGCAGCTGCTGAATTCCGCCACCTGTCATCACTAGATCATCCCAGATAACACATCGTGTAACGTATTGATTTTTCAGCATATTGCAAAGCAACTTCAAGCGTGACGAGCAGAAAATCTGACGTTCCGACACAAAAAAAAAGCCACTTCGAAGTAGAAGTGGCTTGGGAAAATCCGAGGTTGAAACATCAGATTTTTTTGTTTTGAATTAAACTCCATCCGGAGGCTATGGCTGCATCTGCGCCGCCCGGTGATTCCTTTTTCTGTGGTACATAAGACCATTTAATTGTTGCGAAATTAAAGGCCAATGTTTCAGTCGGAACATCACCACCGCTGGCACTGACTCGATACGTGGAAATAATTGCATCGGTAAGTATATATTCCATATATTTAACCGGCTTACTACCATCAGAGGTTGCACGGAATAATTGAATGGTAATTGTTTTATAGTGGGTACCGTCACAACACGCTAAATTTAAGACAGGGCTTGCTTTGTCGAGAAACTTTGTCACAACGAAATCCTGTATCGATACTTTACCGGTTGTACGGGCACCTGAGGAACTGCTGGTACCACTTGTAGGCTGAGACTCACCGTGAGAATACGACTGGATTTCCATTTGGCCGATGTGCTCAGAGTCAGTACTTTCTCCTACTACATTAGGAGTCTCAATTTTCATATACATGTTTGTTGCCATACAATTTCCCCTTTTCTTCTAAAAAATGATTAAAAAATATAAGAATCGATTATCTTTAGTGCAAACTTTGTCAATTATATTCATTTCTGCAAGTTTTTTTATGTAAACGGGAGAAAAGAGAAAAACTATCATCAGCTTCAACGTGTTTGGTTCATAATAACTCCTGATTGGTAACGCAACAATGAGGTGTCCTTACCCACTGTCGTTGAACTACAGTATCGTCGATGTAAAGACAATTTTGGCTCCACGATGCTCTCACTTTTCATGTCCTTCCAAATAACTCGAATGCACTTGATTGATGCACTCTCCGTAGGCAGCAAAACCATTGATGGTATACAATTTCTCTTCAAGAGAATGTCCCTTCAGCTTTCACAAAGTACCGTGCAAACAGTTAGCGAAGCCACCGCAATGTTTTTCAGAACTCTCCTTGATCCGTTTCCGCAGAATTCTTCTCCAACCTCACCATACTGCTCACCTACAGAAAAAAATTGGCGCGAAAAGTGTGGTATAATTCACCGTGTGGAATGCTCCGCATGAGGTGCAAACGGAAAAATCCGCGATTATTCGTTCAATATTTCCGATTTTTGTACTGTAATTTCAAATAATATTCTCCTAAACGACAATTATACGAACAATATGCGCTTTGGACTACTCTCTACTGACGTAGCAATTGACCTCGGAACAGCAAACACAATTATTTGGATGAAAGGCAAAGGCATCGTGCTCAACGAGCCGTCGGTCGTTGCTTTTGACCGCACCAACAAGCACATCCTCGCTATCGGGCACGAAGCTCAAATGATGGTCGGCAAGACCCACCGCGACATCCGCACAATCAGACCTCTCAAAGATGGAGTTATCGCAGATTTTGAAATCGCCGAGGGTATGTTACGAGCATTTATCCGTAAAGTCTCGCTCAGTTGGCAGCCCGCCCGCCGCGTGGTAATCTGTGTACCATCAGGAATTACGGAAGTCGAGAAACGCGCCGTTCGCGATAGTGCCGAGCACGCCGGCGCTAAAGAAGTCTATCTCATCGCAGAACCCATGGCTGCTGCCATCGGTATCGGACTCAACGTCCACGAAGCGGTCGGTAATATGATTGTTGATATTGGAGGCGGCACGACAGAAATCGCAGTCATTGCTTTATCAGGAATTGTCAGTGATGAATCCATCCGTATTGCCGGCGATGAAATGACAAACGCCGTCGTACAGTTTTTCAAGCGTCATCATAATATATTAATCGGCGAGCGCACGGCAGAAGCTATCAAATGTGAAGTTGGATCCGCATATCCAATGCGCGAAGAAGTCGAAATCGAAGTCAAAGGACGTGATCTCCTGACCGGTATCCCGCAAATGATTACCG
>JBPOHH010000135.1:0-4678 GCA_052035765.1 Bacteroidota bacterium | reverse complement strand
TCGAATGCGGTGAATCTCACCGACGGGCTCGACGGACTCGCGATGGGAACGGTGGGAATTGTCGCTCTGGCGCTGGCGGTGATATCATACGTGTCGGGGAATGCAGTGTTTGCAGGGTATTTGAATATCATTCACTTACGTGGCGCTGATGAACTCACCATCTTCTGTGCGGCGCTGGTGGGTGCAGCTCTCGGGTTTTTATGGTTTAATTCCTATCCGGCGCAGGTATTCATGGGTGATACGGGTTCGCTTGCACTAGGCGGTGCCGTTGGCTGCTTGTGTATTTTAATCAAAAAAGAATTTCTGTTGCCGATACTGGGAGGAATATTTTTCGCTGAAACATTATCGGTAATTATTCAGGTAAGTTATTTTAAATACACGAAGAAACGCTACGGCGAGGGGCGACGGCTCCTGAAAATGTCGCCACTTCATCATCATTTTGAAAAAAGCGGCTGGCATGAGTCAAAAATTGTCACACGATTTTATATTATAGCCGTCATGCTTGCCATCATTGCAATGGCGACATTCAAGGTGCGGTAAGGGCTGCCTGCCGTTCTACCCTTCGAAAAATAATCTCGTACCGGGAAGCCGGTTGGTGTACCGAATCCGCGCGTGTAACTATTGTGTATGATAGGTGGTCTTTGTGACCGTGACAGCAATATTACGAAGGAGATGCTATAGAATTCGATACGATTTCATTCCTCTTGCCACGGTCTATACTGCGAGAAGTTTACAGTATGCTATCGTAGGTCATTCGTGTATCGGTTCGCACCGAAACACGAATGACCGGCGGTACTTCTCGATTGAAAATCCTATCGGTTACTACCATCTCGTCTCCCTCCTTTTACTGCCACACTCGGTTTACAATGCATTCCTTATACTGCATATAGCGCCGCCACACATATTGAATGTAGCGGTACTGCAGCGAATGATATACTAGTACACAACAGATTTTTTTTATCACTTCCTTTGTCCGAAAGGAGAAGTCGGCTATGACTCATATATTCGGTTTACTAGCATCTGCCGGTCGAATCTACCTGCTGGCAGCACTTCTTGCGATCGTGGTACTCCCAATGACGGCGCAGCCCTTGAGCAGCAATCGTGGGCGTGACTTTACATTCTCTTTTTTACCAAACTTTCATACACCGCCAACGGCATCGATCACCACCCGTTTACGTGATACATTATATGTGTATGTTGCTTGTGATGTACCTACCCAAGGTACCATCACAGCCACAGACAGCAGGGGTATATCCCGGATAATACCATTTCAGATTACCAATCCTACTCAGATTTATACGTATGCCATTGCCTGGCTGGGGTATGAACTCAACGGTTGGAATAATCATGGAGTGCCGGCGGCCGATAGTATTAATCAGTGTCAGCGCGTGGCTCTCCAGCATTTCAGGGTAGTGGCAGATGACGATATTACCGTCTATGCTCTCAATCAGGCTGATCGCACAAGTGACGCCTTTCTTGTGCTGCCAACCACTGCTCTTGGGTTGGAATATCTCGTCATGAGCTATCCGAGTGATGGATTTATTGATGATAGGGGTAATCTTTCAACGGCAAGTACTCCTTCGGAATTTTCGGTAACAGCTGTGCAGGACAGCACGAACGTCATGATATATCCTACCGATATCACCTACCGATATGGTCTTAAAACCGATACTGTCCTCCTCATGAAAGGACAGTCATATTTAGTGCAAACGAGTATTACCGCTTCGAATCTCCGCGGCGATCTAACGGGCAGCAGAGTGCTTGCCGACAAGCCGGTCGCTGTGTTTGGAGGTCATCAGCGCGCCTTGCTTCCGGTGGAATTACGTGGAAATATCTCGTCACGTGATTGTATTATTGAACAAATGCCGCCATTGAGTTCATGGGGCAAAAGTGCTTTTCTTGCTCCCTATCCGCAGCCGCCGAGAATTTCAGGTCGGGGCACTGATAAATTCCGTGTGCTCGCTGCTTTTGACAGCACGGAGGTGTTTCTGAGCGGTACGAAAATCCGCACTCTCTCGGCAGGACAGTATTTTACCAGCGATCTTACTACATCGGGATTTCTGACGGCATCCAAGCCGGTACTCGTTGCTCAGTACAAAAAGACTGCCTCTGAAATCGGTCAACAAGGTAATAATAGTGTTATCTCTGATCCTTTGATGATGATTATTCCCCCAAAAGAACAATTCCTCCTCTCCTATCGATTTATTAATGCACAGTCCACACAGACCAATGGGTTATTGCCATCGACGCCGATGTTTACCGAACAATACGTGATGGTCGTGGCTCCGATGACTGCCATCGGCACGATTCGACTCGACGGCAATCTCGTTGGTGCGGGTGCATTTCAGCAGATTGCCGGCTCGACCTACGGGCTGGCGACCCTGCGCGTCGGTGATGGTACGCATACGCTGAATGGTTCTGAACCCTTTGGAATCTATGTCTTTGGCTATGGCTCGGTGAATTCCTACGGATATGTGGGCGGGATGAGTTTTATTGAATTTGACTATCAGGAGCCGGAAATCACCTCCCTTGACTCATGTTTCTCGGTGCGCGGAGTGGCTTTTGATATTCACCGCACCGATTCACGGCTCGGTCGGGTGGAGTCTCCTGTTTCCTCGCAGGTAAACATGAGGGTCACCGTTGATCCCTTCAAGCTCTACAGTGATACAGTGCATTTCAGGGGTACTCTGACGGATATCTATCAGGACGGTACTTTTCAAATTATAGCCGAAGATTCAGCAGGATTTACGCGGGATACTGTATATAATGTTCCAGGATTTACCGTTTCCGCCTCCGACTCTGCCAACGGACAGGGCACTGTGCATATCATGACCGACGGCCCCTTGAAGCATCAGTACTGTTTTCCGGTAACGCTTTATAATTACGGTAGATTCCCGCAAACAATCACGGCTGCGGATCTCCGGGCTACTTCACGCTTTACCGTACAGACTCCGCTGCCGGTGACCATTGCACCGATGTCAACTATCAAACTCGACGTCTGCTTCTTCGAATCACTCAGCGGAATTTATGACGACACCTTGCGGATTACAACTTTATGTGCTGACCGGCTGGTAGCTCAAATTACCGTGCGAGCCAAACCCGACAGTATCGCGCCGCGGATCACCAAGGCGCAGAGTCCTTGCCCTATTCCGGTTCGCCTTTTAGTTGCCGAATCCTTGCCATCGGATCTTGGTATTCAATCGCTGGAATTTATCGATTCGTTGACCATCAATTGCACAATTACCCAATCGGTTGATTCAGGCTATCAATCCACCCGGCTCGATATCATGCCGACCGATCCAGACGAAGATGCATATATCACGGTAAAAGCGACCGATGCAGCCGGCAATATATCCTATTTCCGTGACACTATCCCGGGCTTTACCCTTCGTTTTTCACTGGATGAGAATTCAAACGCCACAGAGATTAGCTATGGTGAAACGCCCATCGGTACTATCGTTTGCCGGGAAGTAACACTCGAAAACTACGGTAATTTCCCCTTGGATTTCGGACTGCCCTTCCTCGTAGGCAATACCCGCTTCTCCATGCCACAGTCTCAACGACTGCCCGTGGTACTGCCACCACAGTCACAGCAGAGTCTGCAGATTTGTTTTGCCCCACTTCGATCCGGCATACCACTCTCCGACTCATTAATCTTTGCGTTCGGCTGTCGCACAAGACCATTACTCATGACAGGGATTGGCACGGAGATTATCCGCGACGGCGATTCACGGTGTGATGTGCCGCTTCGTACAGTGTCCACGATGATGCCTGCATCGTATGGTCAGGGATTTTTGGCGCAGAACGAACCCAACCCGGCCTTCGAAACCACGACGATTCGTTTCGGTTTGTCCCGTCCAACGCCGGCAACAGTAACGCTTTATGATGCTCTCGGCACGAAGCGGGCTACTCTTGCAAGCGGTGATTTTGCGGCAGGACTCTATGATATAACGCTCAGCACGGAACATCTGCCGAATGGCCTGTATTTTTATGAACTTCACACGCCGGCGATAAAGATCACAAAAATGATGTCGATTGTGCGGTAAACGATTACAGCACAACTACCCGGCTCAGACCGCACATCGCCCCTCTATCATGATGATTGAGGGGCGATGCAGTTTCAGCCGCATCTGTACGCCAAAGGCAATGCTCCTTCTCCCTTGGCATCCAAATTCTTTCCTTCACAAAAATTGTCGGATATTCAAGCGTTTTTCGTGTATTTTTGTGGCATCAGAACACTCAATTACTGCATGTACCTACTTATGATTACGGTCGAAAATCTCTGGAAAAGCTTTGGTAAGAATGAAATCCTGCGCGGTATCAACTGGCATCAGCGCAAAGGTGAACTGACCGTGATTATCGGTCCGAGCGGATGCGGCAAGAGTACCTTTTTGCGGTGTCTCAATCAGCTTGAAACCTTCGACGAGGGTAAGATTAGTATTGCAGGCGTGACCTTGGAGCATACCAAGAACCGCAAACACACCAAGAATGAACGTCAGAAAATCCTCCTTTTGCGCCGTACGATCGGCATGGTGTTTCAGAGTTTTAATCTGTTCCCGCACCTGACTGCCCTTGAAAATATCACCGCCGCACCAATGTTGATTAAGGATATATCCAAGTCCGATGCTAATCAAAAGGCAATGCATCTGCTTGAAAAAGTTGGCCTTGCCGACAAAAG
>JBPOHH010000809.1:0-5310 GCA_052035765.1 Bacteroidota bacterium | reverse complement strand
CCTTGGCGCGTGCGCTGGGCGTCACCACCTTGAGCTTGTCCGGCGAGATGATGCGCACGCCGCGCCCCTTCATCTGCTCGAAGAAGCCGGCGGACTTGACGTTGCGCAGGAAGAACACGCATTCGATATGGGATACCTATTCTACCGATCCGCAATATCCTCCGAGCTATATTGGCTCCGTGATTAACATGGTTAAAGATTCGCACGATAACTTATGGGTAGCTACCAGTTACGGCCTCAAATACTACGACACCAAGCTTCGTAAAATGACGAAGTACTATAATGGTAAGGCTTGGGCGCATGACACATCCGCTTCGCCGGGTGATAATCAATTCTACTACATGGTTAATAGTCTTGCCATGGACAGCAGCGGTGGTCTCTGGCTTTCAGGTATGTCCAATGCTATGTCACTTTCAAGGTTTTATGACGGAAAGTGGACACAATACCCTATCTTGAAGGATGCGAAGGAGTTCCCAATCTACGGAGTTGCCGGTGAGGTAGGTTCTGCTTCGATGGAAATAGAAAAGAATGGTACGATTTGGTATGTGGCGTATGGTGGAATTGTTCGCTTCGACCCCAAAACCGGTAATCGTACATTATTTGATACTCTTCGAATTGATAATAAAGTCATCACCTTTCCTCTTGCCGGGAAATTACATATTGCAAGCGACGGTAAGATATGGATGAATGCTCAGCCTGACTACATCCTCAATTTTAACCCCGACAACTCTGAATGGACAGTACTCGACCGTAAAGAAATACCAAGCATACGTCCTGATGATGCCCAGCGAAGTATCTTCGTCACGTCGGCTGCGGAAGATAATCAAGGTAATTTATGGGTAACGATGCATCCCGACTACTTAGCAAAGTATAATAAGCAAACCAAGAAATGGCTGAAGGTGCAATTACCTCCCGGACGTTACGCCGATCAAGGCGTAGGCAATTACCTTGAGTACGGACTCACCGTCGATAAGAAGGGACACGTTTGGGTAGGCACACGCGGTGAAGGCGTCGTCGTCTATACAGGAGAAGCTAATGGCGTCGAAGGACAGCCAAAGCTTGATGACGCACTCGCACACACGTGGATATTCTCGGTGGTGCCGAATCCTGTTTCGAAGCATGCAAAGGTTGGCATCTTTACCGATCCGCAGTTTCAGTCATCGTTTCATGTGGGCTTATACTCTATGCTTGGCACCGAAGTACTCGATGTAACGGCGGCCGCGCGCATTGACTGGACCACAGGGCGTGGCACTGTCGATATCACCACCGGTCACCTGGCCGAAGGAGTATATCTCCTCCGTGTTTCCAATGGCGGCGACAACTCTGTTTCGCTGCTCACCGTAGCACGGTAACAAAAGAACCCGTGATGAACGCTGCACCATCACGGGTTCTTTGTCTATACTCTGTACCTTCAAAACACACCTACACTATCCTCCGGCTGAAGCGGGACTTGCTCTTGACTCCCCATCTTGAGCAGCCTGCTTTAGCCGCATGGAGGTGAGTGGCTGATCAATTACATCAAACAAGCAAGAACGAAGCACTTCGATAAACTTATCGTAACGTAACGCGTTTATTAAAATACAATTCGTTCATCATGCTGAGTTCATAAGGGGCAGAAGTCCTCCTCTATCAAAAACAATGACACAAGGCAAACTATAGCCCATGATTTTAATTGGGGTAAGGTCACGACGAAAAAAGGCAAACTATAGCCCATGATTTTAATCATGGGGTAAGGTCACGACGAAAATTCGTAAACCGTTTTAACGGTTTGAAGTCTGAGAATGGTTGCAACCATTTCCCTACAGAAGATACAACCAATCTTACGGTTTCAACCGTTTGGATACGGCATCCGGGATAAATGGCATTAACTTAAATTTTGCTAATGTGTTAAGCAAAGCATCAACAAGCGAATGTCGAATATGTCATTAACAACTTGTCGAAGCATCAAATAAATGTCAAGTTCATAAATCGAAAAGATTGGGTTCACCCTCACCGCACCACCGACATCATCGCAGCCGAACGCACTACACCCTGCCGGGCAACCACATAATACACACCGCTACCCAAGTCATCGGTCGGAATCGTAAAGCGTGATTCTATCCGCTCAAATTCCAAAAGCGCCGAACCGGTCAGTGAGGTAATCGTATAATGCACCGGAAGAGCAGGATTAAAAGCAAGCGACGAACAGTTGATTGTTACGGTAGTGGTGGATGGATTGGGGGAACAGGTGAGATGAGGCATGGGATTGTTACTTTCTTGATCTGTGCTCAACGTACTTATATCGTATTTCCAGATACCGGCACCCCCAATTCCCGCAAAGAGTGTTGAACCATTTACAACGACAGAATTTACATTCTGATAAGGTAATTCTTGACCTATTCTCTCCCATTTTCTCCCGTTATCCGAATAATATACGCCACGCCACAAATCCGCTGCAAATAATATTGTACCGCTTTGGGCTATTGATTTAATGTAAGGTTCTGAAAACCCTGAGCTCACCGGAGACCAACTCTTGCCTGTATCTATACTCTGATAAACACCTTCGGCAGCATTCAGTCCAGCATAGATTATAGAACCATACACCGCAAAGCATCCAACAGTATTATCAGGCGGTCGTGGACTACTCCTGAACCAATTGGCTCCATTATCTGGGCTGTAGATAATTCCAAAATTTGTTCCAGCAACAATAGTAGAACCAAGCGATGATAATGCATGTACACCTACCCTCATTCCAGAAAAAACCATATTCGAATCGATTCTCACCCAAGTGCTGCCACTATCACTACTTTTATGAAATCCGCCATTCGTTCCTGCATATAAGTCAGAGCCAATACTTAGCAGAGAATATACTTCAAACTTATTCAGTCCCATAGCAGTCCAACTCTTAGCGCTATCTGTACTTCGAAACAAACCCCGCCCTGTCCCTGCGTAAAGAGTTGAGCCAACAGCGGTCAGCGACCACATTTTTTGATAGTCCAAGGTTAAATTATTACAATACCAAGTTTCACCATTATCATCGCTTCGATAAATCCCCTTTCCACCAAAGCTGCCTGCAAAGAGCGTCGAGCCAAGAGAAACAAGGGAAGATACATAAAGACTTCGAATACCGGTATTTGCCTCTGTCCACGTTTTGCCATTATCCACTGTCCGATAGATTCCTGCTGATGGATAGATGCTTGCATAGACAATTGAATCCTTGGAGAATAGTTTCATTATATCTTTATTTTTCAAGCTTGTTTCCACCCAGTTAGCGCCGTTATCAGTACTGATTAATACGCCTTTGGTAGTACCAGCTAATAGTACTCCACCTTGTCGTGCAAAGGAAGAAACACCTGTATATCCTACACTAATAGTACTATTTGCCCACGTTTTTCCAAAGTCAGCGCTCCGTACAATTCCAATATCGGTACCTACTATAATAGTCTCACCCACAAGTAGTAATGATCTCACTTTATTGCTATTTACACTATCATAAATTTTATTCCAGTTGTTACCATTGTCTTCGCTTCGATATACTTTTCCATTCGAAGTGCCGGCAAGGATTATAGAATCACGAACAACAAGCGCGTACACACTCAAATCATCAAAATCATTGAGAATTTTCGACCACGTAACCCCAGCATCTGTACTACGATGTATTCCATCATTAGCTGTTCCCATTAATAATATTGTATCCTGGATTGCAGCAATACTATAAACAGGTCCATGCCGTAAATCAGTTACTTTAGACCAATTCCCGCCGTTATTCTCGCTTACATACAAATCAGAAGTTGTACCGGCAAAGATTTTAGTTCCTTTGATTAAAAGGCATAGCAACGATCGACTCATCAACTCTCTGCCATCGACTTCAGTACTCGTTGCCGACCAAGTAGCTCCATTATTCTCACTGCGATAGACGCCTCCTCTGGCTGTTCCGGCAAAAATGTTCGCACCGCTTACAGCAAAAGAAGTTACATCACCCCCATACGGTCCATTACACTGCTTCCACTGCCCATGCAGCGGCGCGGCAAAAAGCCCGAAGAGACAAGCGATGACCAGGGGAAGATTCTTTGTTTTCATGGGTAATTGTTAATAGAATGCAGATACTTGCTTGATGATTGGAATGAATCGCCGGGATAGATGCACTATCAATCGGGGACTCCTGCCTGCAAGCAACAATCCCCGATTATTTGTTTGCCATTCTCGCACTAATCCCCGAACGTAATCCCCAAATCCTTCGCCGTGAGGATAATATCCGAAGTCGTGGGCACGCCGCGCATTTTGCCGGCTACTTCACTGAATGGCACGCAATGAATGTGCGATGATTCGAGACCGACCATTACGCCGGACATCCCATCGGCGAGAGAACGTACCGCTGCAGCGCCAAACCTGAGCGAAAGCAACCGATCAAATGTCGTCGGAGCGCCGCCGCGCAATAAATGTCCGAGCACGACAAGCCGTGACTCTTTTCCGGTGAGCGCTTCAATCTGCTTCACTACCCGTTCGCCGGCACCGCCGAGACGTTCGGCTTGGCCAATCGACTTCCCGATAATCGACGTTTCACCATCGACCGGTTTGGCGCCTTCAGCGACTACGATAATCGAGAAATGACGTCCGCGCGCATCTCGCTCCATCACCTTCGCCGCAATTTTATCAATCGAATACGGTATCTCCGGAATGAGAATCGCATCGGCCGTGCCTGCTACTCCTGCATGAAGAGCTATCCACCCTGCATAGCGTCCCATCACCTCCACCACCATCACCCGATGATGCGCCTCGGCGGTCGAATGCAGGCGGTCGATACACTCCGTCGCAAAGCTGACGGCACTGTCAAAACCGAACGTAACCTCCGTGCCAAAGATATCATTGTCTATCGTTTTGGGCACACCGACCACCGGGAACCCTTTCTCGACAAAGGCATTAGCGATTTTGAGCGAACCATCTCCACCGATCGCAACGAGCGCGTCAATTCCCTCTTCGCGGAATCGTCCGAGCAATTCATCGACACGATTGATTTCAATATACGAGCCGTCCGCCTGCCGCACCGGATAATGGAGAGGATTACCACGATTCGTAGTGCCAAGTATCGTCCCACCCAAATGCGTTATCCCGCGCACCGACTGATGCGTCAAGGGTATGAGCCCATTTTGCGGGTATTCGTCGGGCTGCAGAATGCCATTGTATCCATCACGAATACCCACACATTCCCACCCGCGATGCAACGCAGAATGCACTGCCGAGCGTATCACGGCGTTCAACCCCGGAGCATCACCGCCACCGGTATTCAAAGCTATTTTTCTAATTGCCATAGAGATTTTCCTGTAATAATAA
>JBPOHH010000592.1:0-5300 GCA_052035765.1 Bacteroidota bacterium | reverse complement strand
CTGAAGTAATATCGGCAGCTTACGAAGAGGTGTAGGTTGCTTCCCATAAAGTTGAGAAGCACTTTGAACAATAGCTGCAAAAACATCGCTCATTTCATACGAGCATTTGCATGCCATGGAGCCACCGTTCGAAAATCCTACCATATACACTCTTTTATTATCAATAGTAAACTTCGATTTCAGTTCTGAAAGAATTGATTTAAAGAATTTTAAATCATCTCTCACAGTTTCTCCGGCACAAGGCGTCCAACCGGCCGGCTGTGCGTTCCATTTCTCTGTGTTTGGTTTTTGTTTTCCATCTTCGACAATACAGTATTTCCAGGATGAAGGAAAAACAGTGATGATGTTTGCAGTGTCTCCGACCTGTCTCCAGCCGGAATCATTATAAAAGTCTTCTCCATTCCCGTTGGTCCCATGGAGCATAAATACAACCGGCGTAGGTGTCGCACCGGTATAACCGGCAGGTACGTGGACAAAATACTCTCGGTCATCAGCATCAACTTTTACCGTAAATCGATTTTTACCAACTGAATAGTTTTTGGGCGTGGGTTCTGTAACAGTATCTTTTCGACAAGAGGACAAACCAGCCACCACAATCAACAACAGCAGATACACAAGGAGCTTATTTTTCATAAAGCATGATATAGAATGTAAATAATTATGTAGAATAAACCATGCTAAGTTATATGAATTCCATGGAATCCAGCCCTTCAAATTGAGACAAAAACACTAACAGGTTTTCTATCAGCAAAATTACAAAAAATGCGTAATATGTATCAATTCTTGGATTGGAATAAATTCCGGCCCTACAATTTGGGTCGAGCCGCCGGCTCTTTTTGGTTTTTTATTGATGGATGGTGATGTTGGGTAGGAACATTGTGATTATTGACATCAAACTAACATGCTTATAAATAGACAAATACAAAAAAGTTCCGCTAGGAACGGTAGAAATTGTAGCAACGGATTTTAATCCGTTGGATAGGAACGGCAGGAATGGTAGCAACGGATTCCCTACCCTCTTCAATCGCCAACCGACCGAACCTCTTGCCAATAAAGCACCATCACACTCAATCGGCACTTTATCTTCCGAACAGATCATTTATTGCATGGAGCAGATTTTTTGTAAATTGTAGGCGGAATGAGTACTATGTACTTACACTTACTATGGCTCGGCGGAGGCTTTCCTTCCAGGAAAATTATCTGAACTGTGATTCATGTGATTGATATGATTGATATGATTGATATGATTAGGATTATTCAAGTATGAGGATGAACTTTTTATTGCAAAATGAATCGTAACAATCAAAACAATCACAACAATCACCAAAATCATAGTTCAGACAATATCCGTCCGAATAGGTACTACACATATTTGATACAAAAGTACGAACCGAGCAAGGCGGTTCATCGCCAAGTGTTGAAGACCAGTTGAAAAAACCGGTCGTGACGAAAACGCAGTACCAATCCCAAAGGGATTGAACGTTTGTAGCAAGGTGTAAATATAAGAAGTTACGACCCCAGAGGGGTCGAACATTGCAGCAAGAAGCTCGAAGTACGGATGGGAGGGGTGTTTATTCGGTATGTGTTGACGTGCAGTTGAAAAAGCTGCCTGGACGGGAGATTATCTGAACTGTGATTCATGTGATTGATATGATTGATATGATTAGGATGATTCAAGTATGACGAAGAACCGTTTACTACAATATGAATCGTAGAAATCACAACAATCACAACAATCAAAACAATCAAAACAATCACAACAATTAAAACAATCACAACAATCAAAACAATCACAACAATCAAAACAATCAAAACAATCACCAAAATCATAGTTCAGACAATAACTGTCCGAACAGGTACTACACATATTTGTTACGAAGTACGAACCGAGCAAGGCATATTCTTGGTGCTATACCTTCAAGCTTGAGTTTATGGAGTTTTTAAAGCGGAACAACCTTTCAATAATTAAGTACTAATAGGTCATCTACTATATAGGCTAATATGTATTTTCCATCGCTTCGGTTGTCACTAAGCGACAAAATTTTTACTAAATATAATCCCCTAATAGCCGGCACTTATCCGGTACCCTTACTTACTATAGACGAATTCCGTTCGTGCATTTCCGGCGCTTAATTCAGGCATGTCTTCTAAGCCCTTGATTTTACCCATAAAAAAGTCTTCCTTACTTTTATTGCCAAGCGCATCAAATGTTGTGACTACTTTCATCATCTCAAGATCTTTTTGCTTTTCTATGAATCGCTTTGTCACTTCTACGATGGCACCTTTTGTATCATACCGATACTCACTGCGCATTGTAACGCTACCGCAGGAATTTTCAGAAGTTAGTTCAATCTCATTTCCTCTCTCGTCCACAACATGCCGTCTTCGGGAACCTCTGCTACTGTCAGCAATCAAATGCCCCGCCGTATTATAGACATAGTAAGTGGTATCGTTCTTCCCAAAATAGAATTTTGTGATTGATGACACACGCTTTCCGGCGGGATCGTACGTGTGAATTATCTCGGAGGTATCACCGGAAGCTGATATTTCAAGCACATTAACTGCTTGATGCTTATCATTGTATATGTATTTTGTAGTGTTGGCTTCCTTCGCTTTTTTGGAAGTAAATTCCTTTGATTCTATTGCATCCCCCGATGAATTATAAGTAAACGAAATAGCATAACCATCTGAATCCTGATACTCGAGTAAATTGCCCTCAGCATCATAGCTCGCACGGAATTTTTCCATTTTCTCCCCTTCTTGCTTTCCATTGATGACATATATCGCCGTAGCGATACATTGCGTATAGCCACCCTTTATTTTTAAAACCAGTTCGTGCTGCCCATCAGATATGACATTCTGCGAAAATGCTCGTTGTGTAGTGAAAACACAAACAGCGAGTGTTAAGAATCGAAGTAATTTCATGGGATTGTTTCTATTGTGTAAAAAATCGTTTCCATTATTAATAGCATGTATTCCATTACAACAAAGTATTTTCATGGAATTAATGCACAAAACTACTAAAAAAATTTACGTTCTCAGCGTAGAATATGCGCCAAGCAGTTGAACCAACTGCAAGGTACGTTATTGGAAACAAACCTCCGAAATGCAAGGCGTTTAATCGCCACGCTTTGACGGCCGGTCAGTCAAAAAAATCCCCTTTGAATCAACAATCAAAGGGGATTTTAATTAATTCGCTTTTTGCACCGTTTCAAAATACTTGCGGATGAGTGCCTCGTAGTCTTTAGTGTAGCCCTGCTGTATCGACCGCAGTAAGTCTTGGAGTGCGCGGGTCTTGCCTTCTTGGGTCGAGTAATCCAACGCGCTTGGACTATTACGGGTCACATCCTGACCGCTGCGGGACTCACGCTTGGTCTCATAGTCACGTTCATTCATCGATCTTGTGGCGTCGAGCAGGCGGGAGAGGATACGTTCCTGACGCTTGAGCGTCTCGGGAGTGATCATGCCGCTGTTCATATCGGCAACAATTTCCTTCATCTCCTGCGCGATTTTGTCTAAGTTCCCGAGCGCATTTTTCTTGCCGTCGCGACCCTGATTTTTCTTGGCGAGTTCTTCCATTGCACGCTGCGCTTTACCTTGTTCGGACGCGAGACGTCCCATTTCGGCTTGCTTTTCGGGAGATAATTGCTGTCCTGTTCCTAGCTGCTGCGTACCTTGGTTAATTCCCTGCTGTTTACCGGCCATTTCTTGTAACTTCTGCATCATCGAACCTTTAGCGTCGCCGTCGCCTCCTTCGCCTTTGCCGCCCGGATTCTCGCACGAACCGTCTCCTTCGCCCTGCATTTTATTGAGCGCGTCCTGCATTTGCATGGCGGCTTTATTCATCGAGGACATCGCCTGTCCCTGCATTATGCCCGCTTGCTGTGGATTTCTATCGGAGAGTTGCTTGGTGGCCATTTCCATGTTTTTCATCGCATCGCCCATGTTTTTGGCCATTTCGGGTGTGACTTGCGTCGTTTTTTGTGATAACTGCATCATACGATTAGCGATACTTGCGAGCTGCTCTTCCATTTTTTCCTGTTCCTGCGCATTCTGCGGGAATTGCGTCGAATTAGCATCCATCGACTGTGATTTCTGACGTTGCTTTTCCTGTTTTTGCGACAAATCAAGCATGTCAGACACCGCTTTTTGCATTTGTTTCACCGTTTCTTTCGCAAGATTTTTCTTCATTTCCTGCTTCATTTTCTTCATTTGCTGCGCGAATTTCTTGAGCTTGTCGGACGCTTTTTTCTGTTTGTCCTGCGCTTTGTTCATATCGCCTTTTTCCATTTGCTCTTGCGCTTCCTGCATTTCGTCGGATGTTTCCTTCTCGCTGAGCTCGTCTTTTGCCTTATCCATCTCGTTCATTGGCATATCTTTACCAATTTCTTTCATCAATTTTTCGAGGTCTTTGAGTTCGTCCGACAGCTTCTTCATGTCCTCTTTCGCATTCTTTTGCTGTTCGGCAAGTTCACTCCGCTTTTGCTTATCATTCGGATTCGTATTCTCCGACTGCTTTTTAATCTCATCTTGTTTTTTTGCAAGCTCTTCAGCTCGTTTAGTAAGTGCGTCGGTCATCTGCTCGGCTTTCATGCGTTTGAGCAAGTTCATCGTTCGCTCGATCGACTTCTTAAATTGCTCTTCATTAAACTGAAAATTCTTCATCGCCTGTTGCAGCTGCTCCTGATTCATCTGCTGCATCATCTTCTGCATTTGCTCCATCTGCTTGCGGAGTTCGGGCGAATTGACTTCCTTCATCAACTTCTGTAATTCCTGATACTTCTGCAGTGTCTCCGGCGAAATTGCATTATTTTCCTTTAAATTATCCGCTACTTTCTCAAGATTCTGCTGCACCTGATCGAGCTTTTTCTGCGTTTCAGCTTGCTTTTTGAGCAAATCTTCAATCTTCTTTTTATTCTCCCAATCCATTGGTTTTTCTTGGTTTTTACGGAGTTCGCGATTCACTTCTTCCGCATCTTTCCGCACTTCTTCGGCTTGCTTGGCAATTTTCTCTAAATCTTTGGCGATATTTTCCTGCATTTCATCGGCTTGTGTGAGCACTTCGTCGAGCGAGGGCAGACGAACGGTGAGAATCGAGGTTTTGGCGGACTTCGGACCGGTGATCTGATCATTATCCGTGATCTCACAATAGAATTCGTACCGGTCGCCGGGTGAGATATTAATAGCATTCAAATTCCACAAGTACGGAATTTCCTGTGCAATTTCACTTTGAGAAATTGGAATATTTATCGACGTAAAATTCTTCGACGGTGCCGCATAGCGCGACTCAGAGAGCTTGT
>JBPOHH010000110.1:0-11443 GCA_052035765.1 Bacteroidota bacterium | reverse complement strand
ATCTTCGGCAGTCAGCTCACGTCCCTTACCGTTGGGAAAACATGGATTATCGTGAAATTTTACACCCTTACGGAGATGAT
Organism: Bacteroidota bacterium; assembly: GCA_052035765.1. Lineage (GTDB taxonomy): Bacteria > Bacteroidota > Ignavibacteria > Kapaibacteriales > UBA961 > JADJXV01. Next base: position 11,363 of record JBPOHH010000110.1, on the reverse strand, counting down.
AGGTATAGGTAATTCCATCAGGTGATACTTCCCATGATTCTGCTAATTCCGGCTTGACATGGAGCTTTTCATCAAACGTCACAAGATTATCGTAAATCTGTTCGGCGATGTGATGCGACGTCGCATCATTGATTCCCACAGGATCGAGCGAACGGAGTTCACCGGCTTCGTTCGTGCGGTATTCGCCGCCATAGGACGTGCCGCCAGCGCCGGAACTCTGAATGGCTTGTTCTTTCTTTCCGCCGCATGAGACAAGCAGAATTACGCAGAGAAAAGGTATCAATTTGGAGAACATACTATTTCCTTGAAGATTATTATATAATTATCTATCATGTTCATAAAGAAGCACTTCGGCTGTATCAACGCATGCTGCCAAGAGTTCGCTCATCGTCGCTTGCGCTGTCGGATGCATCACATCGGGCGCAATTTCAGCCGTCGGGACGAGCACAAATTTCCGTTCATTCATCCGTGGATGTGGAATATGGAGAAGTTCGGTATCATGCACTTCATCGCCAAAAGTAAGAATATCGATATCAATTTCCCGCTCATGCCATTTTTCGCGGCGCATTCGCCCTATTTCACGTTCGATAGCTTTCGTTGCCTGGTGGAATTGAACTGCCGGCAGCTCGGTAAATCCGGCGACCGAACAGTTCAGAAAAGAGGGCTGATCTTTATATCCGACCGGCTCGGTTTCATACACCGATGACATTGTCACATCAGTAAGTATATGATTTGATTGCAGTAACTCCACCGCTACACGCAATGCCGCATAACGGTCACCAAGATTCGCGCCGAGTGACAGGAGTACATACGTTTTGGATGGAGTAGCACGAGATGTCATTATGCATTCTCGCGGGACATGGTCTGCTCTACTTCAATATAATCAACGATATGGCGTATCGGAACGCTTAGCTTGCGTACTCTGATGGTCGCTTTCTGGAGGGAGGTAAAACGTTCTAACAGTGCATTGAGAATATCGTACCCGAGTGTCTCGACGAGATTGAAGCGGTCGCTGTTGAAGATTTCATCGATGCAGAACATTACTTCTTCATAATTGACAGCATCCGAGACATTGTCGCTGAGAACGGCTGATTTATCATCATAATAGAGGTCGGCATCGACTTGAAATTTCCCGCCGAGGGTTTGCTCTTCGGACTTAACCCCATGATAGGCATAGAACTGTGCGTTCTTGATTGTGAGCTTGGTAAGTGGTCTGTTCTTGGTCATACGATATTGATATATAATGAGTAATGTGTATCTATGTTGAGTAATTATTTCTTAAGGATAGATTCAATTTCCGAAATGGTCTTTTGGATCTCGGCTTCTGTTCCCTTGCCGTAGGTATAATACCGAACTGTTTCTGATTTATCAATAAAAACAAGAGTCGGTACATCGGGCTTGAGCAGGTAATGTTCGGCTACATCGCCATCCCAGTCAAGTAGTATAGGATACTGATACTTATCTTTAATTTTCCCCCGAATGAAGCTTTTGAGAAAAAACGGTACAGCGCTCACGTCGGCAATTGGTATATATTCTATAGCATTGCCAAATTTTTCTCTGAGCGGAGTAGTCCATTTCGTCGTCAGCTCGCTTCCCTTTCGGTCGGCAAGAAAGAGCATCACATTTTTTCCGCGATACATCGACCAAGGATATTCTTTGGAGAATTGATCGACGAGCGTAAACTGCTTGGCTTTAGTGCCAATGAGTGCTGTTTCGGCGACAGCAATCACGAAGGAACAAACTACGATACATGAGAGTATAAGTGTAAAGAAGTGTCTTTTCATCAGGTTGTGTTTATCCATTTCCAAGTAATTTCGCTTTCTCAGCCTGCATTTTTTCGTAATCTTTGAGGAAGCTTTGGAGTCCGGCGTCTGTCAACGGATGCTTGAGCGACTGCATGAGTGCCTTATACGGCACAGTCGCTATATCCGCGCCGGCTTTAGCGCATTGCAGAATATGCATCGGATGGCGGATAGAAGCAGCAATGATTTGTGATTCGAGACCGTGACGGTCCCAGATTTCACAGACTTCTTCGACGACTTGTACACCGTCCTGAGCGAGGTCATCGAGGCGACCAAGAAACACGCTGACATAGCTTGCGCCGGCGTTATTGGCAGCAAGTGCTTGGGTTGGACTGAAAATAAGGGTGACATTGGTGGGGATATTCTGACGGGAAAGTTCTTTTACTGCGGCGAGACCTGCTTCGATCATCGGGATTTTAATCGTTGCTTCCGGGAACCACGAAAGAATTCCTTCGGCTTCTTTGAGCATTCCAGCGGTATCGGTCGAGATGACTTCGACGGAGAGATGACCGCCAACTGTCTGATAAATTTCTAAGATACGTTGCTTGACATCAACCGTAGGGTCTTCTTTTGCGAGCAGTGACGGATTGGTCGTCACGCCATGAATCACGCCGAGTGATGCCGCATGTCGTATTTCATTGATATTTGCAGAGTCTACATAGAGTTGCATGATTTTTCCTTGTAATTGATGTTGAAAGTAGTGGGTAGAATTTGACACAAAAATAACAAAATAAATCGTGCAAGCGGGCGGAGTTGTCAAGTTGGTGAAATACTTGTTGGTTGTCAGGTATTTATTCGATAACTTTGCTGCGTACCTTTTTCTCTAATTGTACTTCACATACTTGAATTTCCCTATTTGAAACGTTACTACATTTTGACATGAATATTCGCTCCACTCTCGCCATGCTGCTTGGCGTTCTGCTATTTGTATTCACTCCAGCCGGTGCTCAGACCAACGAAGGCAAGGAATTCTGGCTCGCCATCCCCCTCAATGAAGGCAAGACCCAACCTACAATCAGCCTTGAAATTTATGTCACATCACAATACAATGCTACCGTTACTCTTGAAGTACCGGGTGCAGGATTTTTAGCAACCAAAAAAATTAAGGCATACGAAGTAGCGACATTTACCACTAAAAATGCTACAGCAAACTTTGACTGGGAAGTAGTATCAAGTCAAGTCCCTGATAACAAAGGTATACATATCTTCGGTGATAAGCCGCTTTCGGTCTATATTTTTAATGGTAAAGATGTGACTGCTGACGGCTACATGGCTATGCCCATCAATTCTTGGGGTACGGAGTATGTTCATTGTGCCTATTATGACTTCAATGAATACCGACCTCTTGGCGCAGGATTCGTGGTAATTGCTGCCTATGACAGCACTAAAGTATCTATGCAGTTAAAAGGTAAAGGCAAGGGTTATGCAAAAACCCAAAGTGGCAGTAGCCTTGGAGATACGCTCGAAGTAATGCTCCACCGAGGTCAGGTGTATAATGTCGTCGGCGATGCAACTACAATTAATACTTTTGACCTGACAGGTTCAGTCATACAATCCGACAAACCCATTGGTGTGATCTCCTATCATCAGCGTACGCTTCTCCCTCAAAACAGCCTCAACGGTCGTGATCATTTGGTAGAAATGCTAAGGCCAACTTCTGCCTGGGGTAAAAAACATGTCACTCTTGAGTTCATACGAGACAACAAAGGGGATTTTTTTAGAATTGTCGCTTGCCGCGATAACACCAAATGGTCGCTCAAGTATTATGATAAACTAGCGGATACATTACTTGGGCAGCGCAGCGGCATACTCAACCGAGGTGAGTTTTTTGAAGATTATAATAATTGGATAGGTAAAAGTGCTATTGCCGGAATCCGTGGTGTGTCGGTTTGGGAATCTGACAAACCGACAATGGTGATGCAGTATCAGTATTCGGCAAACTGGGATAGAGGCGATAATTTTGATCCGGACATGGTGCTCGTCACACCTGTCGAACAGTTTATGCGTTCGAGTCTTTTTCAGGCACCGTCCAATCCTACATTTAAAAATAACTGGTTTAACTACATTATTGAGGGCGACTCGACCGATACCAATAATGCCAAGCTGAAATCCTTTGCCATCGACGGCGACACCGTCTATAAATCCTACCCTCAGCTTTTACTCAACCAAGTACCCGGTACGAATTATTATTGGGGTTATACAATGGTGTCGCCCGGACCGCATGTGGTGACAACTATTTCAAAATTCGGCGGTTATGTCTATGGCATCGGTTCGTATATGGGTTATTCCTGGCCGGCGGGCTCGGCCACACGATCCTTAGATGCTCTTGATACGTTACCCCCTGTCTTGACATTTGATACCGAATGCGGTGACTATAATTTTCTCGCGACCGAGCTTCGTAGATTTAGCCCTACTCCTGACTCAGGACAATATGATATTGGAATTTTTGATATTCACATCATCGATTCTCTGAGTTATAACTACACTTTGAATTACAGTACAAGTCCGACGATTATTCCTATCCCCATCGTGACGGAATTCAAATTTGACCTCAAGGTCATCGACAAGACTAGGGATGCATTTGCAGTGGTTCAGGCGATGGACAGAGCCGGGAATTATGTCCTGGATACATTGCGGTATGAAGTAGAACACCCTCGAATCACAGAGTCGACTTTTCGATTTCCGGACACGCGAGTAGGGACCGTCAGACAGAAAAATGTATCAATTATCAATCCATCAAGCACCAATAAACTTGTCATTAAAAGCATTACGTTGCTCAGAAAAAAAGAGTATCGAATTACCGACGGAACGAATTTCCCTGAAATAGAAATAGCGCCATCCGACAGCCATAGTATTACTCTTGAATACACACCATTTCGCGAAGGCTTAATTGCAGATGATGATGGACAACTTGATATCGATTCTATTCTTGTATCCTCTACTTGTGCCACGTTCAGCTTTCCGGTTAAAGGACGTGGCGTAGTGCCCTGCGCAGATGTTGAGCCATTGTGGAAAGCACCTATTACAGGAATAGGTGATACTACACTCCATGAAAAAAGTGGCTTTGGATTGAGGATATCGAATAAAGGTACTGATACGCTTCATATTACCGGAATTTCCGGCGTTCGCCCGCCTTTTTTCTACAGAGAACTTTCTCCGGCTTTACCATTTGTAATAGCTCCAGGTAAACAGATATTTCTTCAATCCATTGGTTTTGCACCTACTTCTATCAAATCTGACACCATTTACACTCATTTAGAAACCGACAGCAAATCAGCAAATTGCAATGTCGTATCGATTTGGATAGGTACAGGCTCGCCTTCATCTGTTGAATCGGATTTTGAAAGTAAAGGCTGGGAAATTACCAATCGTGATGGCATCCTAAGCGCTGATAGTAATGGTGTGCCTCTTACCAATGGAACGCTTTCTCTGTATAATAATCTGGGTCAGTTGCTGGTAAGCTCCCCAACATCAAGCGATAGCGGTTTGCTGTCGATACCGACCCGTGACTTGAGTATGGGAGTCTATCTGGCAGTGATTCGCGTTGGCAATCAGTTATTCAGCAAAACAGTCTTAATTCCGTAAGTTATTTTATTACAATTGATTATAATTTATATATAGTTATTTTTTACAGTAATGTTATGCAAACTCCTCTCTTTCTCGCAGCGCTTTTCTGCGCGCTCTCACTCTCCTATTCTTCATCTACTGCTCAGCATGCGCAAGCCGATATCCGCAAGCGTATCAGTAATGCTGATTTTTTACTGACCAATACTTCTCAGGGCAAAGATTTTTGGCTTGCGGTACCACTCAATGAAGGCAAGACTCAACCTACGATAAGTCTCGAATTTTATGTGACTTCGCGATATAATACTATCGTTACTCTCGAAGTGCCGGGTATGGGAGTAGTGTATTCGAGAAAAATCAAAGCGTTGGAAGTAGCTACATTTTCAACGAAAACCTCAACTGCAAATTTCGATTGGGAGGTAGTTTCGAGTCAGACGCCGGATAAAAAGGGTATTCACATTTTTGCTGACAAGCCAATATCCGTTTATATGCTTAATAGTAAAGAAGTTACCTCCGACGGGTATATGGGAATTCCTGTTAATGCCTGGGGTACCGATTACATCCATTGCGCGTATTACGACTTCAATGAATACCGTCCACTCGGTGCCGGATTTGTTGTAATTGCTTCGGAAGACAGAACTGCCGTGACGATTAATCTCCGTGGTCGCGGTAAATTATTAGCAAAAACCAGAAGCGGCAGCAAGATAGGCGATGTGATGACACTTACACTGGATAAAGGTCAAGTCTATAATGTGGTCGGCGATGCGACAACGATTGATCAATTTGACCTCACAGGCTCGTTGATTCATGCTGACAAACCGATTGGCGTGATATCGTATCACGAGCGAACTCTCCTCCCCCAAAACAGCCAAAACGGTCGAGACCACATGGTGGAAATGCTGCGTCCTGTTTCTCAATGGGGCAAAAAACATGTCAATCTGGAATTTATCAGAGACAATCATGGTGATTTTTATCGCATTGTAGCTGCTGAAAATAATACAAAATGGAAGATGAAGTATTATGATAAAATGGATAATACTAAACTCTTAGGACAACGTGAAGGCACACTCAACAAGGGAGAATTTTACGAAGATTTTAACGAGTGGGCAGGTCGTGGAGCAATTGAAGGTATTCGAGGCGTTTCTGTTTGGGAGTCCGACAAGCCAACAATGGTCATGCAATATCAGTATTCAGCCAATTGGGATAAGGGTGATGATTTTGACCCCGATATGGTACTTGTCACCCCGGTTGAACAGTTTATGAGTTCGACCATCTTTCAAACTCCTTCGAATCCTGCTTTGGTCGATAACAGGTTTAATTTTATCGTCGAAGGTGACTCTACAGATACAAATTCCACCAAGCTCAAATCGTTTGTTATCGATGGTGACTCCTTGTATAAATCTTATCCTCAATTGTTACTTAACCGTATCCATGGTACAAATTATTATTGGGGATTTAAGGTTGCATCACCCGGCGCACATGTTGTAACAAGCAACACTGTCTTTGGCGGCTATGTCTATGGTTTTGGAGCATTTAATGGATACTCCTGGCCGGCTGGTTCGGCTACACGAACGCTCGAAGCAGTGGATACTCTTCCTCCGGTGCTGTCGTATGATACAGAATGCGGAGATTATCAATTCAAAGCGACCGAAGTCCGCAGCTATAGTTCCACGCCGGATACCGTTCAATTTGATCAGGGTATTTATGATATAGGACTTGTCGATTCAATCAGCACTAATTACCGACTCACACTCCTGACGAGTCCGACGATTACTCCCCTTCCGCGTGTTACTGAATTCAAATTTGACATTACAGTCATCGACAAAACGAAAGCAGCATTTGCCATTCTCTACGTTGTGGACAGAGCCGGTAATTATACGCTGGATACGGTGAATTATACGCCGGTTTCTCTTAGTCTCCAAACGCCTGTTATTCGCTTTGGTTCGATAAGAGTAGGCACGACCAAACAATTGACAATACCGATACTGAATCCAAATGTCAATCCGCTTGTCGTACATGAAGTACGACTGTTGTTCAACCAAGCATATACAATCGTATCGGGTAACATTCCCAAACAGTTCTCTATCCCGGCGAATGGTTCGTATAATCTCGTCATATCGTGCAAACCGATCAAAGAAGGTTTAAATGATGTTGATGATAATCAGCTTGAAATCGATTCGCTCCTTGTTCGCACGACTTGTTCTATGTTTAGTTTTCCTCTCAAAAGCCGCGGAGTGATACCCTGCGCCAATATCGAAGCAAAATGGATAGCTCCAACAACGCCTATAGGTGATACCATTTACCGTGAATCGACCGGTCTTGGGTTACTTATCCGTAATTCCGGCACTGATACCCTCACCGTGACTGGTGTGGTTGGTGTACAACCTCCATTTTTTGTGCGTAACCTTACTCCGGCTTTCCCTTTTAGAGTGCCACCCGGATCGGATGTATTCTTTTCGTCCATTGGTTTTGCCCCGCAGAAATCAACAGCCGACACCGTGACAGCACATTTCTTAACCGATGGAGAGTCTCAGAATTGTAATAGTGCTTCTACCTGGATTGGCAAAGGCACGCCCGTCTCCGTCGATGAACCGCATCTACCAACCGATTGGGAAATAAGCGCTTCCGGTAAATCTGTCGTAGCGACATGTGAATGTATGGATGCTCAAGCTGCTACGCTAACTGTGTATGACAACTTAGGACGCATTGTCGGTGTGACTTCATCGCGGAATTTTGGGAGTCGTCTTTCGCTTGTATCCGAGCAGCTCGGCACGGGAGTCTATCTCGCTCGGCTAAGTGTTGGCGGGCGGGCCATGACTAGCGTCGTCATTATACCGTAACTAAATTTTATTCAACTTATCACAACATTTTCAGGAGTATTTTTATGAAATTCTACAACAATTTTCTCGGAGTGGTCTGTATGTGTCTGCTTCTTGGAGTAAATGCTACAGCTCAACAAATTCCAGCAGCAATTGCACAAAAACTAAAGAGTGCCGAGCGCATACTCAACGACCAAAATCAAGGGAAAGACTATTGGCTGGCAGTGCCGCTCAACGACTCTAAAACTCAAGTTACTACTGCTTTGGAGTTTTATGTGGTATCTTCGTACAACACCATAGTAACTCTAGAAGTACCGGGAAGCGGATTTACCGTTTCGAAAAAAATTCAAGCACATGGTGTTGCCGTGTTTTCTACAAAAGACAACTCAGCTTCCTGGGATTGGGAGGTAGTATCAAGCCAGGTTGCAGATCCCAGAGGTATTCATATTTTCGCCGACAAGCCGATTAGTGTTTATGTTCTCAATGCGAAATTCGCTACATCAGATGGATACCTTGGCATTCCGACTAGCTCACTCGGAACAGATTATCTACACTGCGGATATTATGATTTTAATCAAGAACGTTCTTGGCGCAGTGGATTTATTGTTATCGCAACAGAAGATAAAACGACCGTGACGATAAATCTTAAAGGAAGGGGGAAATCATTTGCCAAAACTCAAAGTGGGTCAAAAATTGGTGAAACAATTACAGTATCACTCGAAAAAGGTCAGGTGTATAATGTTATCGGTGATGGTACTACTCAAGGTACATTTGATTTAACGGGTTCAAAAATTCATGCTGATAAAGCAATTGGTGTGATTTCATACCATGAGCGAACGTCAATACCACAGAATGTAAATAGTGGAAGCGACTTTATCTGTGAAATGATGCCACAAACAGCAACCTGGGGTACCAAATATGTTGCACTTGAGTTCAAAAGGCAAAATAAAGGTGATTTTTATAGAATCCTTGGCCGAGATAACAATACCTCTTGGAGTATGAAATACTATGATAAATCTACCGGTGCCTTATTGGGACAAAGAAATGGTAAGATCAATGCCGGTGAATTTTATGAAGATTTTAATGACTGGGCCGGCGCAGGAAGTATAGAGAGTTTTCGCGGTGTAAGTGTTTGGGAATCAGACAAACCAACACTTGTCATGCAATATTCGTATTCCTCATCGTGGGATAAAAATGAAACGAAATTTGATCCTTCGATGGTGCTTGTTACTCCCTACGAACAGTATATTGAATCTACTGTCTTTACAACACCTAAGCTTGATCTTTTAAAAGATAACTGGTTTAATTATATCATCGTGGGCGACCCGTCAGATACGAATTCAACCAAACTTAAATCCCTTGTCATCGATGGTGATAGCGTCTATAAGTCATACCCGGAGCTCTTGAAAAATAGAATTCCGACTACTAATTTATATTGGGGATATGCAACTCTCTCTCCCGGAATTCACACTGTGACAAGTGCTACTAAATTCAGTGGTTGCATCAATGGTTTTGGAAATAACAGTGGCTATTCCTGGCCCGTAGGCAGTGCTTTCCGCATTACTACTTCACTCGATACACTTCCTCCTCTTGTCGTTCATACATCCATTAAAAGCAATGAAGTAGAATGTACTGCAACCGAACTCAGAACCTTTGGAAACCCACCGGACACGGTACAAATCGATCAGGGAATATTCGACATCTATTTAATAGACTCGACGAGTACAAACTACGCGCTGAAATTTACAACTGCACCTACAATTAATCCCGAGCCCAAAATCACCGAATTCAAGTACAAGCTCTCGGTCATTGATACGCTTAAAAATGCTGTTGCTCATGTGGTGATCATGGATAGAGCCGGTAATTTTACACGGGATACGGTTACCTATAAATCGAAAACATCCTCACTCGATGAATATTCTGTTTCTTCCAATTGGGAATTGATGATGACAAGTTCAGCGGTTACTGCTCGTTGTGAGTGCGTTGAGTTATCAAACGTATCGATATCGCTGTTCGATATCTTAGGACGTGAAGTGGGCAGCGTCAATAGCTATGGAACAGCTAATCCCCTCTCTATTCCAACAGATACGTTCCTTCCGGGAGTTTATATAGCGTCACTTACAGTGAACGGATATTCAACGAAGACTGCAATCTTTATAAAGTAGCGGGTATATGCTTGCTCATATTAAAAGTCCTGCTGAAGTATTTCAGCAGGACTTTTTATTTCAATGATATCAACTTCCGGTGAAGTATGCTACCGTCGGCAAAGTAAATGGTGACTATGCTGAAGCTCGTATTGAACTGACATTCCCAGGTAACTGTAAAATTACCATGCACTTTTCTTTGTTCGACTTCTGCACCAGTCGCTGATGTTATCCTAATTTCTGCCATTGGTTTTAAGGACGAGATCGTAAAAGAATCTGAGAATGGATTTGGAACGATGGTGACTTCAGAACTTTTACTATCTTCTATTACTTCCGAAGGTTGGTTCATTTCATACGCACCGATATCCGGTGCCTGATTTGAAAATTTATCATTAATTCCTTGAATTATTACACCCTTATCTATGAGTTCACTTTTTGCAGACAAATGAAAATCATTTTTCCCGATAAATTGTGGTTCAAGACTATAACCGACAATCGTAATAAGCGAACTCTTCGTCACAAACTACAAGCCGGATTCTAATGCCGATACTGATGAGTAGAATTCACAGTTCGCTACGCCATTTTTCGGTTGAAGAATTGCTATTTTCCCCAAAAAAGGATTCCAGAAATTATCACCTTGAGAGTCAAACGAAAAGAGTGAATCTCCCTGAACATCATCAAAAAATAGACACGACTTGCCTACGGAATAATAGATATTATTACGACTTACGAAATTCTTCCATTTTGATTTCCAGATGTACATCGTGAATCCAAGTTCGTCTGTTGAGTGAAACGTATTATGGAACAAGAACATACTCCCCGGATTGGCATTCACTGCCCCAGTATTGACCTTCAGACCCGTGCCCCATATTTTATCGGAAATTGAATTATCACAATCTGCAAAGAATACATCAAAGTTATGATTCTTACGCTCAGAAATATGATGCGCAACATTACGGAAAATCGTCGTCGGTCCCCATTGTGGCAGAATGAGAGAAAATGCCACCGGACAATGATGAATTTCATTGTTCCAT
>JBPOHH010000351.1:0-1611 GCA_052035765.1 Bacteroidota bacterium | reverse complement strand
GGGATTTGGTATCGGCTATGAGTCGGCATCTATCTCTAATTTTCACGTGGGAATAAGTGGATTTTTTATGTATAATCTCGCCTCGTCCGACCTCTCTACGCCCGATAAAGCGACCGCCGCGCCGAATAGATATGAGATTGGACTCTTTGATTTACAAGATGTCAACAGCAGCTATCTCATGCGGTTAGAGAATTTATATCTCAAATATTCTACTAAGGAATTGACAATCCTACTCGGCAAGCAAGGCGTGCGCACACCTATTCTGAATCCACAGGATGGTCGCCTGAGTCCCACGCTCATCGAAGGACTCGTCGTCAATTGGAATTCCTCCACATCGACAGTTGATGTAGGAGTTATCACGCAAATTTCTCCGCGAAGCACCGACGGCTGGTATTCCGTCGGGAGAAGCGTCGGCATTAATCCTGCTGCCGTCAATACCGACGGCACGAAAGCACTCTATCCGCAGAATATTGACAGTAAATGGTTAGCATACATAGGATATACTATCGCCCTGAGCAAGGAACTCAAAGTGCAGGTCTGGGATTATCACGCCGACCGATTACTCAATTGTGCGCTCGTGCAGGCAAATGCCGATTTCGAGCTGTCGTCAAAAAATCACAAGCTTTTGACTGCATTGCAAGTAACCGGCGAAACGTCAATCGGCGACGGTGGGAATGCTGACCCCAAAAAAACATATATGGAGACGAATTCCAAGGCGTTTTCGATCAGTTCGAGGATTGGATATAGCGCGCCAGGATGGCGATTTCTCGTTAATTTTACCCGTATCACCGGCGACGGGAGATGGCTTTTTCCACGGGAATGGGGACGGGATGTGTTTTTTACGTTCATGCTCCGCGAACGTAACGAAGGCGCCGGCAATGTCAATGCGATGAATTGTGCTCTACAACACGAGATATTCAAAGGGTTTACAGCTGAACTCTCCTATGGACATTACTACATGCCCGATGTACGCGATTATCGGTTGAATAAATACGGCATGCCGTCGTATAATCACTGTAATATTGATATCCGATATAAGTTTACGGGAGTTCTGCAAGGACTCGACATGCAACTCCTCACGACCTACAAAGGTCTCCTCGGCGAAAGCTATAATCAGGATAAATACATTATTAATCGCGTGCGAATGGCGAATATTAATGTGGTGACGAATTTTACGTTCTAGAAAAACAATGACTCTACCTTTAGGCACTATCACAACGCGAAAAATTGTCTTCGTAGCAGCCGCAGCTCTTTGTCTGATGCCATTTATCAGCAGTCCGCTCGCGCTGTTTCTTGGTGTGATTATCTCGCAAGTGATTGGTAATCCATTTGGTAAGCAAGTGTCGAAAGTTACGAAACTCTTGTTGCAGGTCTCGGTCGTCGGTCTCGGCTTTGGTATGAACCTCTATGACGCCGCCGAAGCAGGGCAGTCTGCTATTTTTTTTACGGTAGGGTCGATTAGCGGAACGATACTTTTGGGGCTACTCCTTGGCAAAGTGATGTCCATTCCCAAGAAAACGGGACTGCTGCTCTCGGTTGGAACTGCGATCTGCGGGGGCAGTGCAATCGCAGCGGTGTCGCCGATTATCGAAGCCAATGAAAAAGAAATCG
>JBPOHH010000260.1:0-3308 GCA_052035765.1 Bacteroidota bacterium | reverse complement strand
GCGCTGAATACAACAAATCGCTCTCGCAAAAGCGCGCCGAAAGTATTGCTGCCCTGCTGCCCAAGGATAAGATTATCGAAGTGCGCGGTGAAGGTGTGTCGGATACGTACAAAAACGAACTCCCCGAAGGTAGGAATTACAATCGAACGGTGAGAATTATCATTGAAACAGACAACCGCATGTAAGCGTATGAAAAATATCAAGCATAGCTCGATACTCACGACGATTATTTTTGCAGTGCTTTTTGTGCTGAATTCCCTGCCGATTAATTCCGATCTCTTCGATCCGTTGCAGCAGGCATTCAAAGATTTTGAGCTCACGGATATTGTCTATTCACAGCTTCTCGACGAAGCGCCAAAGAGGATTGATACGAATATCGTAATCGTCAATATTGGCGCGTTGAATCGCCCGGATATCGCTCGGGTTATCGATAGAGTGATGTCAGTGCGGCCGCAATTTGCAGCACTCGATGCGATGTTTTTGCGGGAAGTCGATCCGGGTGAAACGATGGAACTTGTTAGTATTCTTAATAAATACGACAACATCATCCTAGCTGAACAAATTATCCGCAACGACGACAAGGCGGTAGAGGTGATCCCCGGACTCCGGCATGATTCTCTACGGGCAAAGCAATCGGGGTTTGTGAATTTCCCATCGGCGACCGGGACATTCCGAACGATACGGACGGTGACGCCGTTTGAAACGATTGGAACACAGGAGCATCGTGCCTTTGGTGTTGAGATTGCCGCGCATGTATCCCCTGATGATGTACAGTATTTGCGCAGCAGAGGCAATGAGAACGAGTCGATTAATTATCAAAAATTAAATTCATTTGTTCGGGTGGACTTTCCGCAGGTACTTGATACGACAATCAGCATTGACTTTATGTCGGGTAAGATCATCCTTTTCGGGTACTTGGGCGAGTATTTGAATGACAAGAATTCGTATGATGACCGCTATTTCACACCGGTGAATAAGCGCTATGCCGGCAAGTCATTCCCGGATATGTTTGGAGTGGAAGTCCATGCCAATGTGCTTTCGATGATCCTCCACCGCGACTATGTGACGTCGATGAGTACAGGTGTCAATATTGTGCTTTCGTGGATATTTTGCTGCACAGTGATCATGCTCTTTACGCTCATTGATGCAAAATTTCCGAATTATTATGATCTTATCTCAAAGTCTTTGCAGATAGTTACGATTATTGTTCTGTTGTTTATGGTAATTATCTGTTTCGATTATTTTCGGTATCATTTCGACAGTGCTTTGGCGGCTTTGTCGGTCGCGCTGGCGGCAGACGGGTATCAGATATACGCAAGCGCTTTATCAGCAAGGAATTATTCTAAAAGCAAACGAAAACTCAAGCTCCAATCAGAGCCAATAGTCGCGGCATCTCCGGCTGCTATTCCAAAGATTTCCCGTAAAGGAAGGAAGAAAAAACGATGAAAACTATGGTCAAATTGACATTGCTGATGTGCGCACTCTTCAGTATGTCCGCGCAGATACCGGCGCAGAATTCTACGTTTAAAGTTCTGATGACCCAAGGCGTAGTCGAAGGTATGAAGCCGGGTACGACGACATGGTTCAGAGTGTATCCTACCATCGAGCTTCCGTCTTTTACCAAAATCAAGCTTGCTGCCAACGCGTATGCTACATTCATCAGCAGTGAAAGTGTGCTCGTGGAATATGACAAAAAAGGAAATTATGAACTCAAGCCGACACAAAAAGCGAAAAAGGTAAGTTCACTCCAAAAAATCAGCACCTTTGTCAATCAGGCAATGACATCGGGTTCGCAGGCAGACCTTGTCGGCTCGATCGTGCGGAACGCCGGCGCGGTAAAAGTGCATTTTCCTTTTGATACTAAAGTACTTACGCCTACAATAACATTACAATGGCATGCCGATAAAGCGGAAAATTTCGAAGTTAAACTGACCAATGAAAGCGGCAATGTAGTCTATTCCAAAAAGCTCCTTGACACGACCCTCACAATCAATCTGATGAGTGATGTTCGGGATTTCAAACGCGGTGTCTGCTATTACTGGAGTGTATCGAATACGTCACTCGCATCGTCGGGTTCGGCACCGGCATGTATTATATATCTCGATGAAGATGAAGCACTTCGCTTGGAAAAAGAACGTACACAGCTCATGGATGAAGTGTCCTTTGCCAAGACAAATGCGCTCTCATGGTATATTCTCGGCGCCTGGTATGAGGACAACAAGCTCTATGTCGATGCACTCGAAAGCTATACCCATCCGGCAAGATTACAACCGGGTGTGGAAATTTACAACAATGCGGTCAGTAGTTTTCTAAAAAAATTCCAAACTTCAAAATAAAGAATGCAGCGATTAATTATACGATCATTCCGACACTTCTATCGAAACTAACACTATGAATAAACTATTGAACAACTTGATTTTTTCAGTGCTTGCCAGTAGTGTGATGCTGCTTCTGCCTGTTGAATCGACAGCGCAGTGGACCAAATCGAGCGGACCCCACAGTACTGCTTGTAGAGTATTGATCCAAAAAGACGGGATAGTCTATGCCGGTACGTATGGCGGGGTATTTAAAAGTACCGATACGGCAAAAACGTGGACTGCCGTGAATACCGGACTGACTGACCTAGAGATTGGTGCGTTACTGTTCAAAGGTACGACCTTATATGCAGGTACCGGAGCGAATGGTCTCTACAGCAGCACCAATGGCGGCACATCGTGGTCAAAGGTAGGGACTACTAATTTCAATAGAGTCAATGCGCTTGCTACAGACGGAACACGACTGTATCTCGGCGCAGGTGGAGGAATGTATGTAAGTACTGATAATGGAATTACTTGGATTAATCCTACATCGTTGATTGGTGACGTAAGGAATATTCAAATAGTAGGTACAACCATTTATGCCGGTACATTTGGGAATTATCTTTATAAAAGTACGAATAATGGAACAACGTGGACGGTCATCGATAAATTGAATAATGGGCTCACGAGTGAATATGTAGTCTCACTTGCGAATATTGGGACTACAGTGTTTGCAGGACTTTGGGGCGGCAGCAGAGACGGCGGAGTCAATCGTAGTACCGACAACGGTCAAACGTGGACACCGCTCACAAAGTATCCCTGGGATGTCAAATCTATGATTGTACACGGCTCAACTCTCTATGCAACAGGACATTACGAAGGTGTCTATTGGAGTAATACCGGCGGCACGACCTGGAACTATGCCGGACTGCGCGGATACTCTGCACAGCAAGGTTCCGCATTTTCGATGGTGCTGGTTGGTTCGAAGCTCATCGTCGGCTACGATACTGT
>JBPOHH010000478.1:0-7003 GCA_052035765.1 Bacteroidota bacterium | reverse complement strand
CAGGCGAAGTGGTACATTTGCCCGAAATGCTTGAAGTTGCAAAAAAATACGGAGCGCGGGTTCTCATAGATGATGCCCACGCAACAGGCGTCGTCGGCAAGGGTGGGCGCGGAACGGCAAGTATCTTCGGTCTTACGGATCAAACCGATATGACGATGGGCACGTTCTCCAAAACTTTTGCATCGCTTGGTGGATTTATCGCGGGTCCTGAACGAGTCATTAATTACCTCAAGCACGTGTCGCCGGCTCTGATTTTTAGTGCAAGCCCTACGCCTGCAAGCTGTGGCGCCGCGCTAGCAGCGTTAGAAATCCTCGAAGAGCAACCAGAGCTCGTCGATAAATTGATTCGTAATGCCGATAAAATGCGTAAGGGCTTTAGTGAACTTGGATTTAATGTCATTGATAGTCGCACCGGCATTGTACCGGTCGTCGTTGGTGAAGTCGATTTGACCCTTGTCTTCTGGCGTAAATTATTCGATAAAGGCGTGTTTGTCAATGCATTTATCCCACCCGGCGTGCCTCCGAATATGAGTATGATGCGCACAAGCTACATGGCATCACACGAGGATGAGCACTTAGATAAAATTCTCGAAGTATTTGCTGAAGTCGGTAGAGAGCTTGGACTTATACCATAAGCAGAAAGATTCATTTCAAAAAAAAGCGAACCAATCGGTTCGCTTTTTTTGTTTTGTTTTCCCTTCTGCCTATTCCCACCCGACGTTTTGCGGTCACCCATTGCCGTCCAGGCCGAGGAAGATAAAGGTGACATTTTCCGAACTCAGTGCAACCTTTTTCGCGCAATCGGACACTTTGCATACGAAATGTGTATATTTTATCCACCTATACTTTAACCCGTATGAGACCTGAATTAATACACCTCATCACCCGCCTGCTTGAGAAAAATCAGGCCGATGCAGTCACCGGCATCTCTACCGTCAACTCATCAGAAAAATCCATCCGCACGGAGAGCAAGACAGATCACGCAGAGAAGACATTGCGCTAACTTTTTTTCCCTACAGTTACCAGATTTTTCAGCGCTCGTACCTTCACCATTGTTTCAATGCTGCAGCGTTCGGATACCATCTTTCCCGGCGATAATAATTTCGGTTGCAATACCAATAAACAGACCATGTTCTACGATACCGGCGCGTGACTTCATAGCGGTAGCGATGGATTCAGGCGCGTGCATGACACCAAAATTACAATCGGCAATCAAATTATTCTGATCGGTGAGGAAGTTCGTGCCATCGGCTTTTTGACGTATGGTGACCTGCGCTCCGAGTGATTCCAGGTATGCGCACGTAGCCCGTGCGCCGAACGGCAGTACTTCAACCGGCACTGCCCATTTTTCGCCCAATCGTTCTGAGTATTTGCTTTCATCGGCTACGTAAATACATGTTGTACTTGCTTGTGCGACGATTTTCTCACGCAGGAGTGCACCTCCGCCACCTTTGATCATATTCATCTTGCTATCGATTTCGTCGGCACCGTCGATGGTGATATCGACTGCGGGTGATTCATCGAGAGTTGTTAGGGGTATTCCAAGCTCACGGGCTTCGGCTTCTGTTTGGCGGGAGCATGGAATACCGCGTACGTTTTGGAGAGTACCATCACCGAGTAATCGTGCAATTTTCCGGAGAGCAAAGATTGCAGTGCTGCCGTGGCCGAGACCGACGATCATATTATTTTGAATATAATCGACCGCTTTTTCTGCTGCTTGCTGTTTAAATTCTATCATAGGAGGTTATTTGATGAGAGTAATTACTAGATTAGTTTGACGGCAAAAATACGAAAGGGAGGAAGATTGAGCGATACTCATTTCTTGCTT
Organism: Bacteroidota bacterium; assembly: GCA_052035765.1. Lineage (GTDB taxonomy): Bacteria > Bacteroidota > Ignavibacteria > Kapaibacteriales > UBA961 > JADJXV01. The sequence goes on along the minus strand of JBPOHH010000478.1, from coordinate 5,175 downwards.
TTCGGCAAACGAGTATTTTATTTGTATCAGCTATTTGTCAACCCTTGAAATTTCCCTATTTTCGCGGCTCATTTTATTAACTTATTTGATAGGAATTACATGAAATACATGTCCTCTTTTGCCTCGCTGTGTGTAGCAGGCGTATTATTATTTTCGGGTTGTAGCAAAGAAGAAACTACAACTCCTTCATTAGCAGGTACTTTTATCGGACAGACCCAACCTATGGGTGCCGACTCGGCTCGCTCATGGGTGAAGTGGGATGATGCAGGGAATCCTAAATCCGTTGGTGTGACCTTCGGTGAAAATGCGCTCAAAAATTTGGATACGGCCAATGGAAGCTCGGTCGTGCTCACGCTCCCGACGCAGGCAGCAACGGCTGTTTATAATCATGTTACCATTGACTGGAATCCCAAGGGACATCCGATTGTCGGGGTGCATACGGTGCCGCACTTCGATTTCCATTTTTATATGATCACACAGCCGGAGCGTTTGGCAATTATACCGGTACCGGACACAGCCATTAAGCTGAGCCCTTCGTATTACCCGCCGACATTTATGGGTAATCCTATGGAAGTAGTACCGGCGATGGGATGGCATTTACTCGATACACTGACACCTGAGCTTCATGGTCATGCGTTTGACAAAACGATGGTCTGGGGAGCATACAAAGGAAATATAATCTTTCATGAGCCAATGATTACCAAGGCCTACTTGGAGTCAAAGGTGAATTTTACCGAGCCGATGAAGCAGCCGTCGATATATCAAAAAGCAGGTAAGTATTATGCAACATCATACTCAATTACGTATGATGCTACCAAGAAAGAATACACCGTATCACTTGATGGCTTGACCAAACGATAAGTCGTTCATTATCAGCTAAAAAGCCGCCTTGGGAATTATTCCCGGGGCGGCTTTTTTGTGTTTAGAACTATTCAATTGCACTGATACCACTTGCCTATGCTTCTCATTGATGATACTTAGTGGGTGGAGTTCAATACAAATTTTCGAAGTATAGAATGTGGCTACAGACAGTACACGTATCTACCCTGCGCCCGTATTATTCACGTAGTGGGTTGAGGTGCAGAGTATTGTATTTTTGGGAGGTTTTCTAACGTAGAGTATATTTTAAAGTAGAATAGTCTCCTCTTTTCGACGGCGTGCGTGCTCGGCATTACTGATGGCTACCTTCTTCTACAGCCGTCTTCCTTTGAATTATTCTTGAAGTGTCATCCCGGAATAGATTCTTCCCTTTCTCAACACTATAGTTTCGTGCTCTCCAATCGTGTGATTATACTGAATGAAAAGCAGTAAACCCTGGATGAAGAGCAGGATATAGCGCCTAGTTGGTCATTACGTATTTGCGACGACTCTTTTTTTTTCATTTTCTGTAGTGGTGATTGTATGAGATTTTCCTTCAGAACATCGCTGTTCCTCAGTTTTGGCGTATTCCTCATACTTCTCAGCTTTTTCGGCTGGAAGCTCAATCAGGTATTGCAGGATTCAGAGCGAGATGCTCAATTAATTACTCATACCCATCAGGTCCTTGATGTCCTTCAAGAACTTCAGACCACAATAGTTAGTATTCAGACCGGTGAACGTGGATATGTCATCACCTCAAATGATGATTTCTTGCAGCCCTTTCATACTGGTTCAAAGCGTATCAGCCACCTTATTGATTCGCTGCGCCTGCTTATTGACGACAGTCCGAAGCAACTCCGTAACCTTGATACTCTCATATCAGTTGTACAGTCCAAAATGAATTTTGTAGATGAAGTAATACGTGTAGTACATGATATAGGGCAAGATTCTTCTGCGAGCAAAATCAGTACAGGAGCAGGCAAGCACATCATGGAGCGGGTACTTCTGGTAATTGAAAATATGAAGCAGGAGGAGAGACAGCTCTTGCATCATAGGCATGATTTTGCACGTGCTAGTGCATCTACTACAACGGCAATGATTTACACGACATTGGCACTTGTATGTATATTTTCGGTGTTGCTTTTTATCAGTATTCAACGGTATCCTGCAATACTTGAAAAAACGCAACAGGAGCTAGCACAGAAAGTTAGCGAGCAGACTTCAACACTACATACCACTAATCGAGAATTGCAGCGCGAAATTGATGAACGGAAGCGGGCACAGGAGTTAATTATTGCGAGTGAAGCAAAGTATCGACATACCTTGGATGCGATGATGGAGGGGTGTCAGATTATCGGATATGACTGGCGGTATTTATACATTAATGAGCCGGGAGCGCGACAGGGGCGGCATTCACGAGATGAGCTTATCGGACGCACAATGATGGAGTGTTATCCAGGGATTGAGAGAACGGACATGTTTAAAAAGCTTACGCGCTGTATGAATGAGCGTATCCCGCAGTACATGGAGAATCGATTTACCTATCCGGATGGAAGTAAGGGATGTTTTGAATTGAAAATTCAGCCTGTTGAGGAAGGAATTTTTATTCTATCGGTGGATATTTCCGAACGCAAGCGAGTGGAGGACGAGCTCAGTAAAAATGCCTCTATCCTCCTGGAAGTAGGTAAATTAGCCAACATTGGCGGCTGGGAGCTTGATCTCGAAACAATGGATTTGAGGTGGACTGAGCAGACATACGCCATCTATGAAATTGACCCTTCGACCACTCCGCGGGTAGATGAAGCGCTTAATTTTTATCCACCCGAGGCACGGCCAACGATTACCGAAGCAGTGAATACGGGTATTCTTGAGGGTACTTCTTGGGATCTTGAGTTGCCATTTATTACTGCCACCGGCAAGCATCGCTGGGTACGTTCTCTGGGGAAGGGCGATTATTGTGCCGAACAATGTGTACGCTTATTCGGTGCATTTCAGGATATTACGGAGCGTAAATTGGCGGAAGAAGAGATTCGAAAGAGTCAGGAACAATTCAAAGTGATTTCTGAGAATGTCGCTGATATGATTGCAGTACTTGACGTAGATGGTAAGCGGCTGTATAATAGCCCATCCTACCGGCAGATTCTCGGAGATGTTGATTTACTGCAAGGTACTGATTCGTTTGAAGATATCCATCCTGACGACCGTGAAAATATCCGGCAGATATTCCAAAGAACGAAAGAAACAGGGATTGGACACCGGGCAGAATACCGGCTTTTAGGTAAAAATGGTAAAGTGCACAATATTGAATCCCAGGGAAGCGTAGCAAGAGATGAAGCGGGTGAAATTACGAGTATTATTGTGGTTTCGCGTGATGTTACCGAAAAGAAAAAGCTCGAGCAGCAGTTTCTCCGCATGCAGCGAATGGAGAGTATTGGCGCGCTTGCCGGTGGTATAGCCCATGATCTGAATAATGTACTTGCTCCAATTATGCTAGCCCTTAATTTTATTGGCAAGCGCATTCAGGATGATCATAGTATCAAAATGCTTCAAATTCTCGAAGCATCGACGAAGCGTGGTTCTGAGCTTATCAAGCAGGTGCTTTCTTTTGCACGAGGAGTAGAGAGCGAATTTACGATGATTCAAGTGCGCCATTTAATTGATCAAATCGGGAAGATTGTCACCCATACATTTCCCAAATCCATTACCTTCCAGACAAAATACACAACGGATGTACCGCCTGTATTAGCCGATGCTACGCAATTGCACCAGGTACTTATGAATCTTTGTGTCAATGCCCGCGATGCGATGCCGAATGGCGGCAAGCTGGAAATTGAGGTAGAGTCAATAGAGCTTGACGAGCAGTATGTACGCATGAATCTAGAGGCGAAGCTCGGTAATTATCTTATTATTACGGTATCTGATCAAGGTGTGGGAATACCTCCTGAAATTTTGGAACGTGTATTCGAACCATTTTTTACGACCAAGGAAGTTGGGAAGGGCACAGGACTCGGTCTATCTACTGTCATTGCAATTATAAAAAGTCACAATGGGTTTATTAATGTCTATAGTGAGATGGGCAAGGGGACGACGTTCAAAGTGTATCTACCAATTCGGGAAGGTACGTATGTCTCAACTACGGAGGAAAAGAAGGCAATACCATCGAGTAATGGAGAGCTTATTCTTGTTGTCGATGATGAAGCCAGCATCCGGGAAATCACCAAAATCACGTTAATGGCGTATGGATACTCCGTGTTGACGGCTTCCGACGGCAACGATGCGCTAACAGCGTACGCTAATAATACTATTGATCTCGTCGTGACGGATATGATGATGCCTAATATGGACGGAGAGGCTACGATACGTTCAATTCAAAAATTAAATCCAGATGCTAAGATTATAGCTGTCAGTGGCTTGAAGCAAGATGGGGAAATAATGCATCAAGAGAATGTAGTATTTTTGCACAAGCCCTATACTTCAGAAAAGTTATTGAAATATATTGCTAATTTACTCAATAAAGAATAAAACAAGCTAACTAGTCACTATATGCAGAGGTTACATACAAACAGCCCATCCTAGTAAGGGATAGGCTGATTGCATTTTTTGTATTCCCTTCTTCATCTTCCAATCGTCGCCGGCGGTCACCCATTGCCGTCCGAGCCGTAGAGTTTACCTATATGAGCTACAAACACAAACAGCCCATCCAGAATTTGGATGGGCTGTTTGATAATAAAAAACCCCGGCAACGACTTACTCTCCCACGCACCTACGCACGCAGTACCATCAGCTCCACAGGTCTTAACTGCTCTGTTCGGAATGGGAAGAGGTGTGACCCCTGCGATAGAGTCGCCGAGATTATAGTTTTTTATATGGTTAACACGAGTGGAAGTAAGAGTTATAGCCTCACAATTCCACAATTTCGTAGTATTCCCGAGTCATAAAGAGGCGCGTACATGAGCGTTACATCTGTCATTAGTAGTATAGACTAATCAAACAAGACGAACATTCTCATTCATAAATAATAAAAAATATCGATAAGCCCTCGGACTATTAGTACTCTTCCGCTCCACGTGTCGCCACGCTTCTACGTCGAGCCTATCGACCAGATCATCTCTCTGGGTCCTTACCAGCTTAACGCTGTGAGATACCTCATCTTGGGGCAGGTTTCGTGCTTGAGATGCGTTCAGCACTTATCCTTACTGGACGTGGCTACTCTGCAATGCCTTTGGCAAAACAACAGACACACCGTCGGTCCAGTCATTCCGGTCCTCTCGTACTAAGAACGAGTCCCCTCAAGTATCTTTCGCCCGCATAGGATAG
>JBPOHH010000214.1:0-2431 GCA_052035765.1 Bacteroidota bacterium | reverse complement strand
GCCCACCTCGGCAAAGGCATGTACACCGACATCGAACGCAGAATGTATCTCCCTCAATGGCTTCAACATGAGTTTTTCCACCACCTTTACCGCATTTATCCGGAATTGAAATTAGAAGTAAAGGGGCATGATTGGTTCGACCGGAAATTCTGGCCGAGTGATTTTGTCGGGCAATTCGAAACAGATTATTATTCGGAGACATTGCATAAAAAAATCCAACCGGATTGTTCGCCGCTTGCACAAAAATTAATCACGAGAGTTTCCTCGGGACCGAACCCTGCCTTTACACAACTTGCAATTGACGAACTCCTTGGTGAATATTCACTTGATGTGATTCAGAATGATTGGCATGTGGGGAATATTATCTCGGATAACGGTAAGTATTTCTGGAAAAATAAAGCGAATGTTCAATGGTCGGTTACCCCAAACTTTGCAAGCGGCAAGCTTTCGACCGGCGCTGACTCGCCATATCCGGGACAGGATTTCTTCCTCCAACTCTACCAAACCGTGGAAGGTGATGCGTATCCGGGAGTGACGTCGCTCAAATTTGGTGGAGAATTCTACAAAAAACGCTTTGGTTTGATGCGCGGCACACTGCCAATTGAAATAGCCCTGGGCAATTACACACGAGTACCGGTTAAGAATACTCAGCATACGGGCAGCTTGGTCAAATCACAAGGACAGATTCAATGGAAAAGTGATGCAGGTGATTCCTGGCCGGTAACGCCAAACATCACACAAGAATCTCTCATTATGGCAAATTCCACTCCTACACCGAATGCACCTTTTCAATTGATACTCGTTGATGCTGATTGCGGTTCGTATAATCTTGGATTCAAATACAGCAATTATTACTACTGGAAACCGAAACGTTCACTTACAGATGAATCACCTCTGGTAAGTAATTCTATCAAAGACTTAGAATTATCGAAAGATTTTGGAAACTATACAATCAAATTATCGGATGTCTTTAAAGACCCAAAGGGTGACTCGCTCCTCTTTTATGTGACCAGCGAAGATACGTCTTTCCTGAAGGCTAAGATTGAGAGTCAACAGCTTGTTCTTGCAGGAGGTTCGGTTGGTACTACAACAGTTCATGTCATGGCAATTGACTTCAACGGCGGACTCGCTGTCGATGAGTTCACGGTGGCAGTCAAATCGTCATCCTCAGCCGAGGATGAATCGACTTCCGAACACCTGCTTACGGTCTCTCCCCTACTCACGAGTGATGTTGTGGTTGTCAGTGGCGCTACTTCCGATTATACGGTCGAAATCATATCTCTACTCGGCGCATATCGTTCTACAGTGCTCCTTTCCGGTTCTACGAATACTATTGATGTTCGCTCGCTTGCCTCGGGCGTGTATATTCTCAAATTCTCCAACAGTACAACCGGGCATCAACAATTGTGTAAATTGATTAAATATTAAGGTGTTGTAATACCCGTAGCGACGCGCTGCAGCGCGTCTCTACGAACCCCCATTCCCCAATCTATTTTCCATTTTTCCAATACATCTATGCGACGATCAAAAGTAATTTTCCCGAATATCAGTTCCCGTTCGTGGGAACATCCTGCCGACCGGGCAGCGCTTTCAGCTTTGCAGTCTGTTCCGGGTTTGGATTTGGTGGTTAGAAAAGTTATTGGCGCCACGACCGAGCGTTCGCTGCGTTTGGTGGCGCTTTCTTCTTCGGTCAGAGTATCCGAACGTCAATTCGCCAAAGTGCATACCCTGCTGCGTGAAGCGTGTCAAATTCTGGATATCAAGAATCCACCGGAAATGTATATCTCCGCGAGTCCGTTTGTCAATGCGCGTATTATTGGCGTTGAGCGCCCTTTTATCATCCTGAATTCTTCCCTGCTTGATACGTTGAGCGATGAAGAGTTACTGGCGGTGATAGCGCATGAACTCGGGCATTATATGTCGGGACACATGCTCTACTCGACGCTCCTAGTGCTGCTGACGAATTTTACGATGCCGGTTGTATCGAGCTTACCGCTTGGTAATGTGGCAATTGCAGCAATTACGATGGCTCTGATGGAATGGTATCGCAAGAGCGAACTCTCCTGTGACCGGGCGGGTTTGCTTGTGGTGCAGGACCCCGATGTATGCTATACGTTAGAAATGAAATTAGCAGGAGGAGCGCAGGTTGCGGAGATGAATATCAATGAATTTTTCGCGCAGGCATACGAGTGCGAATCGGGCGGCACGATGATCGACAGTATGCACAAGATTCTTAATCTGCTTGGCAAGTCTCATCCGTTCCCTGTGTTACGACTGGTGGAACTCAAAAAATGGGTCGATTCCGGTGATTATACCCGAATACTCAACGGAGGGTTTGCACACAATACTGACGACACCAATCCCCGCGCCTATCACGCCCCCAAATACGCTACCAACGAAGATACCAATCAGGAAACCGTAGCAGACAGCA
>JBPOHH010000428.1:0-2545 GCA_052035765.1 Bacteroidota bacterium | reverse complement strand
TCACGACTTTGCCGCTTGCTTCGGTGTGTAATTCCGCTTCCCGGTAGGCGAGAAGTGTGCCGCTGATAATGATCTTACGGTCGATAGTTTTAGACGAAGCGATGGTAATTCCGACGGTAACGGGAGGTTGCTTTTTGCCGGCAGGAGGTCCGGCTTTTGGGGTATCGGAAGATTTGAAATAGACTGCCGTAGCGATGAGTCCGGCCGAGAGAAGGATGATAAAAACACGGGTAATCAACTTCATGAGGTATCAGATAAGAATGTGGAAGCAAACGATGAGCACTGTCGCTGTTGACAATTTTTCTACTGCAAACTTACCGCATTCTCTGAGTAACGCCAAAGGTTATGTTTTCGGGGAGGAAGTTGAAAAGTCGTAAGTCGGTAAGTCGTAAGTCGGTAAGTCGGTAAGTCGTAAGTCGGTAAGTCGTAAGTCGGTAAGTTGTAAGTCGGTAAGTCGTAAGTCGGTAAGTCGTCTCCTTTTGCGCCCTTTTGCGCCCTTTGCGCCTTTTGCGTTTAAAAAAGCAGCCCATGGCTTTCAAACTACGGGCTGCTTATCTATTAATTATTACAACCGGTTAAATCATACATTCATCAGGAATTTCCCGAGGTTTTCACGTTCGCCGACGCCGAGCTTTTTCCGCAGGTTGAAGCGATGATTCTCGATTGTGCGGGCTGAGAGGGTGAGGATTTGGGAGATTTCGTCCGAATGCAGACCTGCACGGATGAGGATACATATTTTAATTTCCATAGCGGTGAGCTCGGGATACTTGGTGCGGAGGGTTGTTTCATAGTCGGGATGAACTCTCGTAAAGGTCTCGAGATACGACTCCCACGTGCCCTGCATCAGGGGCGACTCTTTGAGTTTGAGCTTGACTTTCCGCACGATATTCTCTGCTTTATCCAATTGCTTGGTAATGTTAAGAATTTCTTTGCGGAAAGAATTGAGCTCATTCATTTGAGTGAGTATTAGATTATTATTCATATTAAGTTGTGCCTGGAGATGATTCCGTTCGAGTTCGAGCGCATGATTATTTGCCTGCAAGAGTTCGTTTTTCTTTTGTGTCAGAGCAACATCATAGCGCACTTCGAGATCGCGTAAGCTTTGTACTGATTTTTCATTGATAATTTGTTTCTCAAGAGCTGTCGCTTGCTGTAAAAGCGTAAAGGCATCTTTGTATTGTCCGAATGACGAATATGAATCTGCCCGACGTCCAAGGACATGGGCATGAAAGTGCGACATTGAGAGATCGATTGCAATACGTTCTGCCTGCAGGAAATGATACTGAGCGGTCTCCGAATGACGTTCGGCATAGCGTAAATGCGAGTACAGCATACCGAGCCGCTCATGGAGAGCAGCCAGATTTTTCTTGTCTTTCTCATCCGAAAGTACGGCGAGTGCTTCTTGAAAGGTAGCAAGACATCGACCAAAATCATCCTGATCCATATAGGCAGTGCCGAGAGCGATGCGTTGCACTGCGATTGGATACTGCAGATTATTCGCCGTCAGCACTTCGATGGACTCTTCGAGCGTAGCAATTTGCTTGGCTGTATTTCCTTGTCGCGCATAGACATTCGAGAGCCGGAGCAATGAATTGCAGTAGCTGTGAATTTCTTTAGACTCTTTGGCTTCCTGCAGGGAAATAGTAATATACTCAATCGCTTTTTCGAGATAATTAAGCCGCATATAGACATCGGCGAGATTCGCCATAATGACCGATGCCATGCGCTTGTTTATCGGGTGCTTTTGATATTCCATTTCCGCGCGGAGCAGCAGTTGCATGCTCGCGTCGTAGTTATTCTGACATTGCTCAATCGTCGATAGGTCGAGGAGCGCCGACTGAAGGAATTCATAATTACCCTCCTGCTCGAGTACGACCACCGCTTCTGTCAAGCGCTGTTTTGCAGCATCCCACTGCGAACGTATCGTTTCAATCTTTGCAATAATGCATTCGGCAAGCGCAGCATATTCGCGATTACTGTATAATTTTGAGAGCGTTATCAATTCTTCCGCTGCCTCTATCGCCATTGCTCCGTTTCCGGTGACATGATAGGCATGGCAGAGCAAGTGCAGGGCATGAAGCTCGAGCACTTCCGCGCCGCTGCCGGCCGCTACACGGTAGGTTCGGATCTCCAAAAGCAGCCCACGAATGTGCGCTACCGCCTGAGCCGGCGTCTCTCGAAGCACTTTGCGGGCGTCGTGTAATTTCACGAGAGTGTCCGCTGTAAATTTGTCGTATGTCTTGGGCATAGTTATTCTTCGGGATCGAGCGGATAACTATCCTGCGATTGAATATCCCACACGACAGCAGCCGTTTCAGCCCCTAGCTCAACGCCTCCACCTTCGGTAATTTTCATCCATAAATTCGTACCGAATGCTTTGATTTTATAAGGGATTTTCCCGAGAATCGCCGGCTGCGGTACCAGCACCCACTGCGTCGCCTCGGCGCTGTCTGCGGCAATTACCGTATCATCACTTGCCTGTAAATAGACGTTGGCAGCATTTTGGATGTAGTAGGTATTCGGCGAACCCAGCACGGCTAAATAG
>JBPOHH010000713.1:0-9238 GCA_052035765.1 Bacteroidota bacterium | reverse complement strand
ATAATGCAAGCCCAATTCATTTTTCCATCACATCTATTACCGGCGAAAAGCTTATCGAGTTTGACAACGTGTCAACTCATTTTGCCTTCCCCTTAGATACAATCGGTAATGGAGTCTATTGTTTAGTTGCAAGGCAAGGATTGGTGCAATTGACTACGTTATTTACTGTTATTCAATAATCCATTACCACTTACATGCATTACCACCGGGAATATAATCTACTTTTTACAACTTTTACACGAGGATATTTTTTGAAAACATCTAGAAAATATGCTGGAATCATACAATTCATCTTTGTTCTACTCCCTTTGTTTTTCTCAAGTACAGCGTATTCACAATGGACATCTTGCAATGGTCCTTTAGGCGGAGATATTAGTAGTTTCGCTACAGTTGGTAACTATTTGTTTACTTCATCTTCCATGTGTAAAGTTAACTGGAGTGGAACAAATGCTGGTGGATTATGCCGATCATCCGACAGTGGGAAAAGCTGGGAAGTAGTGAAAAGAGACATATTCATCTATACTTATCTTGCAAGTAGCGGAACGAATCTTTACGCTGGAGGTCAAGATAACCTATACATTTCCAAAGATCTTGGAAATACTTGGACATCCATAAGTAAAGGTCTGCCTATACAAAAGAACTATACTGCGATTGGGGTAGTTGGAACAAATGTCGTTATAGGAATGCAGAATGGTGGTGCATATTTTTCTTCCGATAGTGGTTCTTCTTGGTCCTACAGCAATCCCAGCTTTGCCGATAGAACTGTAAATACGTTCTTAACAGTCGGGAATACAATTTTTGCAGGCACCGAATCTGGTGTATTCGTTTCTACCGACTATGGTATAACCTGGACTTCATCGAACAATGGAATCAAGGCAGACATCCTCTCGATGACTACTCAAGGTACGAATATCTTTGCAGGGTCAAGAAATAAAGGAGAAGTATATCTTTCTACAGATAAAGGTACCAATTGGACAAAGTTCAATACTCCGTTGCCTTTCCAAAACATTCGTTCGTTGATTGCCATTGATACTAATCTATTTGCCGGAACAGATAGTTCCTTATATGTATCATCAATTCGTGGATACGGTTGGACAAAAGTTGTGAGTGGCTTACCTTCTACATGCCAAGTGAATACACTGTTTACTTATGGGACTACTTTCTTAGCCGGAACAGATCAAGACGTTATGATCTCAAATGACGGTGGTAACACTTGGGCTGAAAGAAACAACGGATTATTCTCTATTTTACCGAGGTGTTTCGCCGTAAACGATAAAAATCTTTTCGTCGGCACTCTAAATCATGGAATGTTTGTTACTACAAATAATGGATTGAGTTGGACAAAAATTAATAATGGTCTCAATAATCCCGAAGTATATTGTCTCTTGGAAAAGGATGGCAATATATTCGCCGGTACCGACGATGGTGTTTTTCTAACCACAAACAACGGAACAAGTTGGACACCTGCCAATACCGGCTTAAAAATGGCAATTTCTACACTTGTGGTAAAAGATTCAAGTTTTTTTGCTGTAGCTTTCAAAGAAGGCGTATTTCTTTCCACAGATAATGGCGCTAGTTGGTCACCTGTTACCGGTTTGTCAGGCAAAGGTATATCTTCTCTCGTTGTTAATAATGGCAATCTTGTCGCAGCATCATATTATGGTGATGTATATCTTTCGACAAACAATGGGATGAGTTGGAATTATATTAACAATGGCTTTCCAACTGGACAGAGTTTGAAGTTAGCTTCGATTGGGTCAAATATTTTTTTTAGTACCGACGGGCGTGGAATCTTTGTAACATCGGATAATGGCTTACATTGGAACGCGATAAATACAGGATTATCCACAAACTCAATCATTACAATTCGAGCTTTTGATTCAATTCTCTATACCTGTACTGCTGACGGCAATTTATATTATTCTAAGAACTTGGGAAGAGATTGGGTACAGTTTGTTTTCCCGTTAAAGAATACTCGCAATACTGATCTCTTCCTAAACGGTACAACGCTATACACCGGAACGTTGGGTTATGGCGTATGGAAGCTTGACATAACTACTCTCTCTGCAGAAGATGAAATTGCAGCAACATCAGCATCCGCACGCCATATGTGTTTCCCAAATCCTACGACCAATTCGATAACCATCAATTGCACCTCCCTACTCTTCAATTCTACGATCCCAATTCACTACTCAATCATATCCCTCACCGGACAAAAACTAATAGAATTTGACCGTGTAGAATCCCAATGTACGATTTCTACCGAAGCGCTTACGAGTGGGGTGTTTTGTCTCAGCGCCAGTCAGGGCTTGTTGCACGCGAGAGTTCTGTTTTCAGTTGTGAAATAATTTCGGTAAATTACGGCTTCCGAAACGCCGGGAATCGACCGGCGATTTCATCGATGATAGTCCGTATTCTATTACCAGATATTTCCTATGAATGACATACATTCCATCCTAATTGTCGAAGATGACACTGCAATTTCTCTTGGTCTTAAAGATGCGTTTGAAGAAGAGATGTACGCCGTGGCGGTCGTAAAAGATGGCGCAGAAGCACTTGCCATAGCCCGAAAAAGACCGTTCCATTGCATCATCCTCGATATCATGTTACCCACTATGAATGGTCGGGAAGTATGCAAAGCACTGCGCAAAGACGGTATTACGAGTCCGATTCTCATGCTGACAAGCAAAAGTGCCGAGTCGGATGTGATCCTCGGGCTCGAACTAGGTGCCGATGACTATATGACCAAGCCTTTTCGTCTCAGGGAGTTACTTGCCCGCGTACGAGCGTTGATACGGAGAGTGCCAAAACAAGTAGCCCCTCCAAAAGCAGTAACTGATATGTTTCGTTTTGGAAATGTGGCGATAGATTTTATTCGCGGTGAACTCATTATCAATGACAAACGCGAACAGTTGCTCAGTCGTGAGCTCGAAATCATGCAGTATTTTCGGAAAAATGAAGGCAGAATCATTCCCCGGGACGAATTTTTGGATAATCTCTGGGGGTTAGACCAATTCCCTACCACCCGCGCAGTCGATAATTATATCTTAGGCTTACGAAAAAAAATCGAAGTCAATCCTGCACTACCAAAACACATTCTTACCGTGAGAAATAAAGGATATAAGTTTGTGCTTCGGGCATAACCTTCGGGTTAGGTTCGCCTGCATACTATCTCCACTCGCTGTACCCGCTCATACAAACACATTTCATAAACATGTATAAATGGTATGATACTAACGTACGCGCAAGGTAGATTGATTCCGTAGCTTCTTTATTCCAAAGGAAGTTCCGAGAGCCGCACATCATCAAGATACATCACGGTCGCAGTACTTGTAGCTGAAATGCCGACTTCGATATTCGTCTGCACTGCATTTGCCAAAGGGAGAGTCGGACCGTTCACATCGAGTATTTTTACAGAATCCTGCCAGAGCTCGACCAAGCCGCTCACTTCGTCAAACCGGAAATGAACTTTAATCGTAACCCACTTTCCTTTCGGCACTTGCACAGGATTCGCTTGCCGGTATTTGATTTTGTTGCCGAATTTATTCTCCACTGCGAGCGCGCCGTCATTAAAGACTATCCTCGGACCGGGCGATTCATTATACCACTGACTCTCAAAATCTGCGATACTATACGGGAAATTACCCGTAAAATAATACCGCGCTTCATACCATAAGTCCTTGCCTTTGGTGAAGTATGCTGTCGTTGACTCGATCGAACATTTCGAAGTCACCATCGTTGCGCTTGGTGGTACGGCGGTGAATTTCAGTACGCGATTGCTTGGATTTTCAGGGTCAGCCGTAATGTCGATTCGATTATCTTTGAATGTACAATTTCCATCAAAAATACATGACCGAAGCGCTACATAGTCTCTCACCGTCGGCGCAAGCGGACTCTGCAATGTCATGGTATTCCAATAGTTATTCATATCTTCCATGCTGAGAATAAACATTGATGGTATCGAAGAGTAGCGTTCAAAGGGTTCCGTAAAGCGATTCCGCATCGGAAAAAGCGTTCCATCCGACGTCCGAATAAACACAGAATCTCCCCGATGCACGTAGTTTGTACGTTCATAATCTGGATCAAAATATATGCTGTGATACTCGCACGAAGAGCCGACGACTTTATAGACTTTGCCGTCGGTGGCGATTTTGTACTGCGTGCCGTCCGTGTCGGTCAGTACGGTGAGGATATCTTTATCTGCGGGACATGGGATAGTCGCAACACTTGTGCTGTTGCAGGAGATGCATGCAACGAGAAGGAACGACAATAGCAGACAGTTATATACAGTATGGAGATGTATTTTCATAGTTAATCTAGACTTAATTGATATTATACCATCTACCAATGAATTGGTATTGGGTAACAAGGAGGTTAGGACTGAGTATTTTTCCTACTATTCGGATATCGTACTATTCGAATAGTAGCATGCCTGTGCGAATGCATTTCTTACAATCATGAACCTTCAAAAGTTGACATGTACTTGTCAGTCAACCAAACTAATAAAGTTTTCACCGGAAATCCTTATCGGTAATTTGAAATACGACCCAATTTCATGCGTAGAAAAACCATCTTCAAAATAGGAAAAATTATAATAGGGATAGAGGAGAATTCCTGCAAATGGAATAAAACTAAAACCATACGAGACCGTATCGTTTCGAAACAAAAATGAGGGTCCGATATCGCATCCAACGATAACCGCGCTTGCTTCAATACCGGTATGAATTCTCGTCCAATCTTTGCAAGCATCAACATCGAACACAACGCCTATACGTCCACCACTCTGATTTTTTATAATATCTGTCGTCACACTGAGTTCAAATCCATACGTAAAGCCTCCCTGCTCGCCAAACGTATAGCCAAGTTTGAAGCCGGGATTGATAAATACCCATGCATCGCCTGAATATGCTTTGGGTGAATGTACCATCGTCATAAGTACAACGAGTGCTGTTGCAAAAAGTGTTTTCATAGCTTTTGTGAAATATGTTGATAAATAATGTGAATTCAGAATATCAATCGTGGTTACCTTCAAGAAGCCCGAAGACTTCATCGGATTCTATTACATGTGAATATGAATTTTATCCCCGGAAATCAAATACCCCGCCTTTGCATACGACCCGATTTCACGCGTTTCAAAACCATTGTCAAAATAGGACAAATTATAATAGGGATAGAGACCAAATCCTATAAACGGAATAAAACTAGTACCATACGAGACTGTATCATTTCGATATAAAAATGAGGGTCCAACATCAAATCCAAATCCCATTGCACTCGCTTCTACGCCCGTATGCAGGCGTGTCCAATCTTTACAGAAATCAACTCCCACCACGAGCCCCGACCATACAGCTGTTTGCTGATTATCGAAATTTGTCGTCACACTCACTTCAAATCCATAGGTAAATCCGCCATGATTGCCGAAAGTATAGCCGAGTTTGAAGCCAGGGTTGAGATAGATTTGTCCATCATACGCACATACTGTTGGTGTAGAAGCAAGCATCATAAGCATAACAAGTGCTGTTGCAAAAAGTGTTTTCATAGTTTTTGTGAAATAATTGATTTATAATGAGATAGTTGAATATGCTAAAAGCTGTGGTATGTCAGTGTGTCTATCCTTCGTATTCATTTCGAAATTCTTCATAGACCGTAAAGAGTGTAGAAGAGTCCGTACAATGCTGCACGAGCAATGGCTTTACTTCCCTTTCCCAGTCTAATTTCCCGAGCCCTGCGCCTATTTTCGGTAATGATACGCGTTCAACATGATGTTTTTCGCACCATTTCACCAGATTGCGCAGACCTTTATTCAGAAATGAGAGCGTCGCGTGATACATATCAGGTTGCGTTGCGCAATAGATTATTCGCGGAATATTTTCATGCTTCGACGATACAAATACATCGCCACCCTTGAACGCCGCACTACGGGTAAACGCTTTAAACTCTTTCTGTGCAAGCGGATACTTCTTCGATATTTTTAATGCAAGTCCCGTTCCCAAGCCCTCTTGTGAACCTACTGCCACGCCTTGTGCGATGAATGGATCGGGAGTTTGGAGTAGGTCGCCATGGGTGAAGTGGATCATATTTTCCTGAATGTATTACCCGCCCAAAGCACTGACACCGGTTACAAAAAACATTGCCGACACAAAAATTGCCGCAGCAATCAACAATGGAATAATCACATTAAACATTGTCTGTCCCATATTGGAGGCATGGAGTACATATATTCCAAAGACGAACAGACACCCCGTCCAAAGCCACAGTGCTTCCTTCATGATTACGATCGCGACCAGGACAATCTGTAGAGTCGTCAGCGTAGAACCCGCATTATGAGTAAAGACATATTGCGCAGTAATTACTTTATTCATAATAGCTTGCACTCCCAGCAATCCAAAATTTGAAAAAATTGCCGGAATCAGCGACCATGCAAGTATAGTTGAATAATCACGCAGTCGAACATCCCGATCGAGTATCTTTCTCCCAACCATGAGGCACAGCACCAGAAATATCAGAATAATCGAACCTCCGATGAGGATATTCTTGGCGAGTGCAAGGAACACATATTCAAGTATTCCGACAACGGCATAATAGCCGTTCATATCCGCAAATTTCTCAGAAAAATCACCGGTGGTCAGCGTTTGCGGAATACAGACCAGAAACAACAACAACAGCACCCGCCGCTTCACCCATACGCTCCCGTTCACCTTCAAAAGGCGCTTGAACGTGGCTTTGGGATGGAAAATAATATCGCTGTAAATGTATTTATTAAAAGACACTTCCTGAATGCTCTGCTCATCAGTTTCCAAGAGATGTTCTTCTGCTACAAGAGCAGATTCGCCCGATAGATGCTCACTATCGTTCTTTTCGCCGGAGGCAGGATGGTGCAATTCTTCATCGGG
Organism: Bacteroidota bacterium; assembly: GCA_052035765.1. Classification (GTDB taxonomy): domain Bacteria; phylum Bacteroidota; class Ignavibacteria; order Kapaibacteriales; family UBA961; genus JADJXV01. The sequence goes on along the minus strand of JBPOHH010000713.1, from coordinate 2,345 downwards.
AGTATTGATTTCCATGATGTATTCCTCAATGTGTAAAAATTAAACGAACTCTCTGAATTTATTCAATAATACGTGGTCCAAAAGCGAGATCGAACAGATATCCGATACCAAATATCACCGCAAGAAACAGCACACCCGGAAGTAGAACATTGACAATCGCCTTGAGCGTGGAGAATGATTGTATCAATTTTATTCCACGAACGAGCAATACGACTGCCCAAGCATCAAGCACAACTTCCGGAATCATTGTCAGCAAGGACAGCAGCTCAAACTCCGGATAACGGTCCAAAACCAAGACGCGAATCAGGGTAAAGATTAACGCTACAATCATGGGAACAATTGACCATGCAAGAATGGTTTTGTAGTCTATTTCTTCAGCATTTCCACGCAACAGTTTGTTTCCGGTCCAACAGAGCAAACCCGCATACACAACAAAGAAAATCCACCCAAGCAATGCACCGCTGAAGATTGCCAAAATTACTTTTCCTGAAACTCCTGAATTCTCACCATCTTTCAGTGATGCATCGACTTTATTAATCGATCTGATTATTCCTCCAAGGACAAAAAGCACCGTCGTCTGCCCTTTCACCCAATCCGTATTCCGCGCTTGTAATAATAGTTGAAATGTGGAGAGAGGGTCATACCATATCGTTCGATAGACCGACGAGTCGGCAATAATGAGCGGTTCATCATTCCACTCTAACGGATTCCGGAACTGCGACAAGGGGCGTATTTCTTTGGTCGAAGGTTGTTGTTCATTTTCCATTGTTGTGATGGTAAAGAATTGATATTATATACTGTTAGTGCATGAGCACCGGTAATTTTTCAGGACTTCGTGGATACTTTCTTCAGCATCGAATACATCGGATACCCGCACAACATCACCGCACACCCAATGAGGGAATTCATGGGATCGGAATACACGACATTCGCCGTGACGCTGAGTTGCATGAGAATAAATATCGCAGGAATAATCGGGTACCACTGCACGCGATAGCCCGGCATGTCATCGCCTACCTTTTTCTTCCGCAAAATGAAGATACACATCGCCGCAAGTGCGAGGGAAATGGTATCGTTAAACATGACATAATTCAGGAGGTTGTTGTAGGATTGCAGCAGAACGAACATCAGGATCACAAGTCCCGTAAAAAACACCAACGCGAATTCCTGCACCTGTTTTTTCTCATGTACTTTCTTGAAAATCCCCGGTAATATTCCATCTTCCGCCATTGCATACAACACGCGCGGATTAAACAAAAGCGATGTATTAATAAACCCTAAGACTGATATAAATATAGCAACTGATGCAAACGTTGCCCCAGCTTTACCAAACAAGATAGTCGCCAAATCGGCAGCAACTAAAGGCGAGGTTTTGAGATTCTCGAATCCAAGCGCCGTCACATACACATAATTAATCAGCAGATACAGCACCATGACCATCGAAATGGCAATGATAATTCCTCGCGGAATATTCTTTTGAGGGTTCTCGACATCCCCGCCAAGATTGGACGTATTTTGATAACCGCCATAGCTAAAGAATACTGCAATCAAACTCACGCCAAGCATAGAAAGGATATTTCCGGCAGGTACAGGCGATGCGGCAAGTGGTTGACTGGAAACGCTTTCCGGCAAAAAGAAAACCGCAGAAATGAAAATTAACATTAAAATTATTTTGATCACACTCAGCATATTCTGCGCAGCGGCACCGAGGCGAATTCCAAGGAAATTAATACCGAAAAGAAGCAGCATTATTCCCCAAAAAACTAGTTTTTCTCCCATTCCGGGCGCCATTCCCGGCAAAATAACCGGTGTAATATATTGTGCTCCCGTAAACGCTACCGCTGCCGTAGCTCCTGCATTCAAAAGGATATACGTCCATATCAGCATAAACGCAACCCGCGGAGAATAGCACACGGTGAACATCGTAAAATACCCACCCGCAACCGGCAACCGTGAACCAATTTCCGAAAACGTCAGCGCGCCGCAAATACTGACAATCGCGCCTACAATCCACGCGCTGTAGAAGATCGTTTCACTACCCGCACTTGCAGCAATAATCGCAGGATTCCGAAAAATTCCGATGCCGATGACCATCGAAACGACAATCATCACCAGATCGAACAAACGCAGGCTTGGTTTTATCATACGCACCTTGTAAGAGAAATATAATTCTTTAATGATCAATGTAATAATGGATTCCCGTCCGGTTGGTTGTTTCCAACCGACCGGACAGGAAATGATAATCCGCCTATCCTGTAGAGACGCAAGATTTTGCGTCTCTACGTGTAGGAAAAAAACCGAATTCCCGTCCGGTTGGTTGTTTCCAACCGACCGGACAGGAAATG
>JBPOHH010000383.1:0-1700 GCA_052035765.1 Bacteroidota bacterium | reverse complement strand
ATCATGCTCTATAAGCATCAATTCTCCGATATTTTGGCGTGATGGTCAAATTTTCGAAGAATTCACCCAAAAGTGCAAAAAATGGTACAATTCTTGAGTAATAAGAATAAATGTGTTTTTTGGGATGCAGCTTCCTAAAAAGTGTGTAATTCATTGTGATATTGAGGGGAAACGAATGAAGATACTTCTGACAATTACATTGTTTCTGGCGATAATGAGCCAGAGCAAGGCGCAGGATATAGTGCTGAAAAGTACGAAAGCATTAAAAACGGATCAACTAATTAACTCCATGGTTGATATGGATATGGATGGTTTTGTCGAGATAGTGACGACCACCGGAAGAATTGTCGATATCTACGACGGCAAGACGAAGACCTTGAAATACACGATGACGTTGGACAGTGTGGGGCAGGAATCGTTGATAATTGATGATCTGAACACCGGACGATTGAAAAATACAAATGTATTGCAGGATTTTAATGGTAATGGAGTGAAAGATCTTATTCTTACAGGACTTAGCAACGGTACTGGGTGGTATATGAAAATAGTCGATATCTCGACGCGGACGGATATTTTCACTACTCAATTCCAACCGGATCAGGATTATTTCTCGGTCATGGATGCTGATGGTGACTTATTCTATGACATTATCATTGGAAGAACAGACTCGATATTTGTCTATGGGACAAAAGGGAAAATCAGTTCACTCGGAATTGGTGACGAGCAGGAAGAGCGCACTGCAAAGCCGGGAAATACCGGAAAGGTTGTTGGACCAAACACGCAAATAACCTGGCATCAAGCGCAGAGCGGCAATGTATCGGTGATGATATTCACGATGACCGGTGAGCTCGTCAAGACACTCGGAGTACAAGCCGAAAATGGCGTTGCATCCATCGAATGGAATGGAACCAATAATAGTAATCAAGCAGTAGCAGAAGGTGCGTATCTCTATACAATTAAAGCAAATGGCACGACGGAAAGCGGTAAAATGCTGCTGATGAGATAAACTGGAATATACATCGTAGTGTGATTCCATCGCCCTCAATCCCTTTCGTTTGATTCGCAAGCATTTTCCCCATTAACAACGGGACGTTCTGAATCTTTGAACCCTTGATATAGGGGGCGCCGTCTTCGGCGGGGGATTTCTTCTAGGCAACTATCTGTCAATTCATACTATTGCAGGTGTTCGTACGCCTGTAATGAACTCCGGAATGACGTACTTTTTGATCTGTTTTGGTGGTAGAAACACGACAATTATGAACCAAGAAAAGATGACAAGCGAACACGATACCGACACAACGATTGCGCAGCGCATCGATCGCCTCGAACGGTCTAACCGACGGCTACGCAATGCATTACTGTTTTTGTGTATGTTGATTGGCGGAGCCGGGATCGGCGGATTTATCTTAGGTGACAGGATACTCAGAGTCGATAAGATTGAAACCGAGGAGCTCGTAATTCGCGACAAAGCGGGCAGGGCGCGTGTGCGGCTTGACGTGACGGAGGATAATGTCGCGGGTTTGCTGAGATTTTACAATCGTGACACGACCACGAATATCGTGGCGCTCGGTGTGAGCAATAATCAAAAGCTCGGCGGGCTGATGCTGTATGACAGCAAAGGAATTCGTAAGCTGATATTGACCAATGAACGCGATACTGTCGTGACGCTGAGTATGGCTAATCCCCGTGGAGATGTGAGT
>JBPOHH010000468.1:0-5209 GCA_052035765.1 Bacteroidota bacterium | reverse complement strand
GCAATCGCCTTTGGGCTGATTCCTTCCTCCGCTACACCTGTTGTGGTGATGGTGAGCGCGAGTGTAATTGCACTATCACAACCATGTATATTTTTTAGCACTTGCGTGTAGCCTCCCGACTTCGTGTACGTCACACCATTCAGTGTGAATGAATCAATAGCTGATGTATTCAAAGAAATCGAACTTGTTGAATGAACGTTCATTCGCACAGAATCACTTCCCGAACATCCGTTCCCATCCATGTACTCATACCGCACCGTAAAGCTGCCTTCGCCGGTAATTGACGGGTCGAATTGTCCATTTTTCACACCTATTCCCGAATAGATTCCACCGCTTGGCGAGCCGCCGGAGAGCGTTACTGGTGGTGTATTGGTGCAGTAGTTTTTCTCGGGAACGGTGAGCGTGACGATCGGCATCGGAACGACGCTCAGCGTGGTAGAATCGACACTTTCACATCCATTCGAATCGGCGTAGAAATACGTGAGCGTATGTGTTCCGAGTCCGGCAACTGTGGGATTAAATACTCCATTCTCCACACCTTTTCCGCTATAAATGCCACCGCTCGGCTTTCCACCCGCGAGAGGAATTACTGAGGATTGAATGCAGAGTTTAGTCTTTGATTCTTTGAAGGTTACAGTCGGCAGTGGAACCACCTTCAGGATAACAGAATCGGAAGCAGTGCAGCCATTGGAAGTGGTATAGGTATAGGTAATTGTCCAGTTGCCTACACCTGCGATTTGTGGAGCAAATACTCCATTTTGAACACCTTTTCCAGTATAAATACCGCCTGTCGGAGCACCATCGGTGAGGAGAAGTGGTGCGGCGGATTGACAAATTGTTCGCGGGAAGGTAGGTGTAAAACTGACACTTGGCAGCGGATGCACGGTGATTTGAATAGAAGCAGGAATTCCATTGCCATACATATTGGTGCCGACGACAGTCATCGTGCCTGAAGTGACGGTGGAGGGCATGTCGAACGTAATGCTATTCGTAGCGCTCGTGAGAGAGCTCCCGTCCGGCAGAATCCATGTATAAGACGTTGCATTTGCGATAGTTGCAGTAGAATACGTAATACCTTTTTGCCCTTGGCACACGGTGTTTGTGCCGGTAATGGATGTGGCAGGCGCCGGCAGATAGTCAAGAAGTACTTTGAGCAGTGTGGCGGTTATTGCGCCGTCAATTGCCGATGGATTGGAGTTGGAGAGTCCGCAGACGGTGGCTTTTATTTGGGGGTCGTAGAACATCCTACTTTTATAGCCGGTATTCGACCCTCCGTGGCTCCAGACGGTGCGGCCGAAGAGTTGCATTGAGAGGACGCCAAAACCGTAATTCCCTGAGCTGACAAAAGTTGTAATTTCTCTCAGAGAATTCGCGCTCACGACTTGTCCGCTGAAAAGCGCCTGATACCATTGTGCCATTTCACCGGAAGTCGAGTACATCGAGCCGGCGCAGGTGCCGAGGGTATTGAGAGCGGTGCGGGAGATAGTGAATCCATCGGTGCCATTGTGCCACGGATGAGCGATCGTTCCGAGGACGGTTTCTTGGTGGTCATAAAACGTGCTGTCGAGTTGCAGGGGCGTGAGCAGAGAATCCCGGATTATCTTCGCAATGCTTTGTCCGGTCGCGCTTTCGACTATCATACCGGCGAGAATGTAATTTGTATTCGAATACCCGTAACTCGTTCCGCGATTGAAGAGTTTGGTACCGATATAGGACATCACTTCTGCCGTCGTAAATACATGCGATGGATTGGCTTCAATATATGCCTGCGAAGCGGTTGTAAAAACATCATTGATACCGCTCGTATGATTGAGTAATTGCCGGAGAGTGACCATCGAATCGACATTCGTAAATGGTGGGAGCCATTTATGGAGCGGATCATAGAGATTCAATATGCCTGCATCGACGAGCTTCATCACTGCAACGGCCGTAAAAAGCTTAGTATTACTCGCAAGACCAAATTCCATATCGGTGGTAATCGGCACTCCCGCATGGGAGAGTCCGCTTGCGCCCTTCCACACGCCCTGACCGGGATAATACACACTCGCCGAAACGCCTTTTGTTTCCGGAAATGCTGCTACCTGCGTGTCTAAAGTCTGCTGAAGTTTTGCAGCAAGATTCGCATTGAATTGCGCGTTCGCCGCACAGCTTGCACCAATGCCGAGCAGGAGTATCACCGAGAGCTTGATGAAGTAATTTTCCATGAGGTTTGAATTTAAATATTCCGCAATTCACGGCCATTTCGGCTTCGCTCAATGACCGTGTTTTTGGTATGTTTTTTTTGATGTCATACTCGTGTCACGGTCATTTCGGCTGCGCTCAATGACCGTGTATAATCAATCAACCACCAACAAACGGTCATTTCGGCTGCGCTCAATGACCGTGTATAATCAATCAACCACCAACAAACGGACATTGAGCGAAGCCGAAATGGCCGTAATTTAAATCAATCAACTACCAAAACGCCGGACATTGAGCGAAGCCGAAATGCCGGCTAATCAATTGATTTACTTCAAAATTACTAAAGATTTGCTTTCGTGAATGGTTGCGCCGGTGATGACGACCCGATACGTACCTGCGGTGAGGTCAGCGGTAGGAATTTGGAATTCATTCCACCCAATTTCAATCATGCCTTTGACCGGCAGAATAAAGCGCTGTCCGAATAAGTCATAGACTGAAATCTCCACCGCTTCACTCATCGCCGAATGCACCCTGATAGTGGTGAATTCGTTTGCCGGATTGGGTTCGAGGGTAACACTTGGCTGTTCTTCCGAAGTTTCAATGGCAGTGCCTTCAATTATTTCAAAATTTCCTGCACCACGCTTGGCACTTGCTGTAGGAACGCCATATTTTGTAGAAAGATAGGCAGCAGTCTGATTGCGGGTGGATGCCGCGGTTGTGTTGTAGAGGAGCACTTCGGCAATCGAACCTCCAAAAGGATAATCGATCGTTGCGCTTGAAAAACCATTCCACATCCGTGTACCTTGAACGGATGAGCCAAGTCCATTATACTGAGTGCCTTTCGGAAGACTAGCCGGTGCGCCTGATGATGTTTCGGTTTCGCCGTTGAGCGTTACTTTGAGTGTGCCCGCCGCGCCATCATAGACAAGCTGGGCAACGTATTCGGTGTTTGCCTCGCACAGCGCATTGATCCACAATGACGTATTGCCATTCCACACGCCGAAGCCGATATGATCATCATAGACATAGATATTGTATCCTGAATGCGAAGCTGCGCCGCTTCCGGACTCGAATATGACTTGTTTTGCAGAGACATCCGCGCCGGTTTTGAACGCCGCAAACAACGTTTTCGCATTCCCGGCATTTACTGCCTGTGAATTATTGACAATCAATGCATCATTGTAATTATCATATTTTACAGCAGGTAATGAATTCACCGTATGCGCTCCTGATGAATAATAGGTCGGTATCAGTATTTGATTGCCACCTACCATATACGCGCCGCGACCATTACCCGAGATATCCTGCCATGACGGATGCGCTTCGGTAAACGGTGCGGTGAATGCAAGGGATTGTCCATTATTCAGACCCGAAATTGTACCCGCGTCGAACCATACAGCTAAGCTCGCACCGGTAGCGGCGGCACGTTTTTCGATAGACATAGTGTTCGCTGCCGAACATCCTGCCGCATTTTGAACAGTGACATTCACACTTCCTGCGCCAAATCCTCCCCAATCAACGGTAACGCTTGCCGTGCCTTGTCCTGCTGTGATAGTCCCGCCACTGACAGACCATGTAATTGTTCCCGAATTGGATGAAATTGAATACTCTTCCTGAGAATTCGCCAGCACGGATGCATCACCTGAAATACTCGCCGATGGGAGTGCATTCACGGTAATAGCGAGCGTAGAAGGCACGCCGTCGCCGTATTGATTCGTGCCGACGACGGTGATCGTTCCTGATGCAGCTGAGTTACCATAATCGACCGTGATGCTGTTGGTCGAGCTAGTGCCGGTTGCACCATTAGGCAACGTCCATGTGTACGTAGTCGCTCTTGCAATCTGTGGCACGGTATAGGTCACCGAAAGCTGCCCCTGACAGACAGCGGTCATGCCAGTAACCGCACCTGCGACTGCAGGTAAGGAATTGATGAGCGTCAGCAGAAGTGTGCCGGTAATTGCACCATCGATTGCCGATTGATTGGAATTCGACAGTCCGCAGGCGATGGCTTTGTATTCCGGGTCGTAGAGCATTCTGCTTTTATAGCCGGTGTTTATGCCGCCGTGACCCCATAGTGTTCGACCGCCGACAGAAAACTTCGTTATGCCCAATCCATAATTATCGGGGCTGACAAAAGTAGTAAGTTCTGTCAGTGAACTCTGATTGAGTATTTGTCCACTGAGAAGAGCATGATACCACTGCGCCATTTCGCCGGACGTGGAGAAAATAGATCCTGCAGGACCACCGAAGGTATTGAGGGCGTTTCTTGAAACATTAAATACATCGACTCCATTTTGCCAAGGGTGTGCAATCGTCCCGAGCACGGTTTCCTGACCATCAAAAAAAGTACTGTCTAATTGTAATGGAGTGAGAACACTATCGCGGATTATTTTCGACACGTGCTGCCCGGTGGCGCTCTGAACTATCAGTCCTGCCAAGAAGTAATTGGTATTGGAATAACCGGTAGTTGTACCTTTCGTAAACACCTTTGGACCAACATACGCCATCACTTCTGCCACGGTAAATTGATGAGCCGGATGAGCTGCAATAAACGCCATGGAGGCATTATTGAATATATCTGCGATGCCGCTGGTGTGATTGAGAAGCTGCCTGATGGTGATGGATGAATCAACATTCGTGTACTTCGGTAACCATACCTTAAGCTGGTCATTGAGATGGAGAATGTTGTTTTCGACAAGCTTCATCACCGCCACTGCCGTGAAGAGTTTTGAATTACTGGCAATACCAAATTCCATATCAGTTGTAATGGGATGACCGGCGTATGAAACTCCACTTGCACCTGTCCAAATGCCCTGTCCCGGATAATAGATGCTCGCCGACACACCTTTTGTCTCCGGATATGCTGCAAGCTGCGTGTCGAGTGTCTGCTGAAGTTTTGCTGCAAGATTTGCGTTGAATTGCTGCGAAAGTGCCGATGGAGAAAGGAGAATTCCTATACAAAGGAATATGCTGAATAGTCGATAGAATGATTTCATAATTGAGATTGTAATTGTCAAAAAAAAATGGC
>JBPOHH010000800.1:0-1572 GCA_052035765.1 Bacteroidota bacterium | reverse complement strand
CTCCGTCGCCCGTCAACAAGTCGAAAGCGGCGCGCAAGTGATTGATATTAATATGGATGAAGGCATGCTTGATGCCGAAGCTTCGATGGTGAACTTCCTGAATCTCATTGCATCCGAACCGGATATTGCCAAAGTACCTGTGATGATTGATTCCTCCAAATGGAGCGTCATCGAGGCAGGACTCAAATGCGCGCAAGGCAAGTCGATTGTTAATTCCATTTCCATGAAAGAAGGCGAAGAGAAATTCCTCGAACAAGCCCAAAAAGTGCTCGAATATGGTGCTGCGACAATAGTTATGGCGTTTGATGAGCAAGGGCAAGCCGATACTTTCGAACGGAAAATTCAAATCTGCGAACGCGCGTACAAACTCTTGACGGAGAAAATAGGGTTCGCTCCGCAGGATATTATTTTCGACCCGAATATCTTTGCGATTGCAACCGGACTCGAGGAACACAACAATTACGGCAATGACTTTATCAATGCCACGCGGTGGATTAAGCAGCATCTTCCCGGCGCGAAAGTCTCGGGCGGTGTGAGCAATCTGTCGTTCTCCTTCCGCGGTAATGAACCTGTTCGCCGGGCGATGCATTCTGCTTTTCTCTATCACGCGATACAGGCAGGCATGGATATGGGAATTGTCAATGCCGGACAAATTGATATTTATGATGAAATTCCGAAGGATCTGCTTGAATTAGTGGAAGATGTGATTTTAAATCGCCGCGCAGACTCGACTGAACGCTTAGTAGAATATGCCGAACAGCTCAAGCTCAAGGGCAAGACAGCAGTTACGGCAAAAGAAGCGGAAGCATGGCGCAGCGAATCTGTGCAAGAACGTCTCAAGCATTCATTAGTAAAGGGAATTACAGAATTTATTGATGCCGATACCGAGGAAGCTCGCCAATTGTATGAGCGTCCTCTTCATGTGATTGAGGGTCCGCTCATGGACGGCATGAGTGTCGTCGGTGATTTGTTCGGAGCAGGGAAGATGTTCCTGCCGCAAGTGGTGAAATCAGCACGTGTTATGAAAAAAGCCGTGGCGTATTTAATGCCCTTCATGGAAGCCGAAAAAGCGCTCATCGGCGATGACAGTAAAAATAATGGAACCGTCTTGCTCGCGACCGTCAAGGGCGACGTGCATGATATCGGTAAAAATATTGTCGGTGTGGTACTTGGGTGTAATAATTATCGGGTCATTGACCTTGGAGTAATGGTGCCGGCAGATAAAATATTGCAGACTGCTATCGCGGAAGACGTTGATATCATTGGCCTTTCGGGTTTGATTACTCCATCACTCGACGAGATGGTGCATGTTGCCAAAGAGATGGAACGCCTCAAATTCACCAAGCCATTGTTAATCGGCGGGGCGACGACGTCGCGGGTGCACACGGCCGTGAAGATTGCGCCATCGTATTCGGGGGCGGTGATTCATGTGCTTGATGCGTCGAGGGCGGTGCCGGTCGCGGGCAGCTTGGTCAGCATGGAGACGAGGGAGAGTTTTGGCGCGCAGTTTAAGAAAGAATATGAGAAAGTGCGGGCTGATTATGCTAATCGTTCGGTGGAGAAGAGTTTGCT
>JBPOHH010000607.1:0-8869 GCA_052035765.1 Bacteroidota bacterium | reverse complement strand
TGCCGGCAATTTTACGGGCGCTGTATAAGTCTGTGCGTCCATTGCCGCTTACATCGTGTTTGTATGAACTGAAAATCATGAATAATCCATCGGGCGTAAGCGTAGGCGCGCCGACTTGCTTGCCATCGTTGGCATCACCGTCGATTTCATTGGGAGTATTCCAATCTGAGCCATTGCGGTCAGTTACGTAAATTTGTTGTTTCCCGCCCGAGCGGTCGGACGTAAAGTAAAGAATTTTACCATTTTTCGTGACGACGGGCGCGAAATCATCGGATGAGGTATTAAACGGCACGGACAGTACCTCGACCGGCTGAGCAATTGCTGTGAACGTTAATCCCAAAAATAGACACAGAGTGTAGAGCGTTTTCATAGTATGTTCCTTTGTTAATTAGAGTTGAAACCACAATCCAAGTGTGAATTGAAGGGAATGAAGAGTTTTATTGGTCGCAGTTATCGGTACAAGACCTAAACTTGGCTCTCTGCTGTTATCAAAACTAGATACATCGTCAGCAAATTTTGTAAACATATATTGATAGCCAACTTTAGGAACAAGAAACATTGAAGGAGAAAGTATGAATTTATAACCAAGATCAATTTGTGCTCCAAAGCGAGGTGCGATTGTACTAAGGGAGTCTATTGTAATTGTTGATGTTTTTGATTGATTTGGCTTTCCGGCATTAAAATAACAATCGCCTGCTGATGTAACAGTTTCAGAAAATGTACCAGTCGCATTTCCAAGTTGGAAGTGTGCTGTTGGCCCAACAAGTAAAAATAGTTCCGGTGTGATATTCCACCTGAGTTGTGGTGTAAGGTCTATATAAGTAATAGTACTGGTATTTTCACCAGTAATATTCGCATCAACGATTGCACCTGTTCCTAAGGCTGGGCAATCCATGATTGCATCACCAGTACTCCCAAATTTCTTTTGGTCGTAGGCAAGTTTGATTTGCAGACCAAGGTTATGAGCCACCTCTATATCCACAAAAGCGCCGACAAATGGCGATATACCATTGCCGGATGCGAGCATGGCAAATCGTGAGTCGGGCAAGAGTCCACTCATCGTCTGCGAGAACATATTAAAATTAAGTCCCGCCTCTATCCCAAAAATAATCGGCGTTGATGACGAGCTTGAACTGCTGCCACGACGGGCATTACTGCTATTACTGCCCTTCGGACGGAGCACATCTTCGTCCTGCGCCGACGCAGATAGCGACATGCACAACACAAGCAAAAACAACGAAACTATCTTCATAGTAATCTCCGGAGAATAAATAAAAATAAAGAGCTTGAAATTCTATCCCAAAAATAAGAAAAATGTGGCGTTTACAGCCGTTATCGATGAGCAAAGTTTATTTTGACGCCCTCGCCTTGGGTTCGAGTCGAGCTTGGAGTGAATAGCAGGTCTTCTGACCTATAAAGAACCCCATGGCAGGTTCACTGTTCATGGGGTTATTGCCGTTTAGTGTGGTGAATTTGTCCGGTGATTGCCGATGCGGGCGATGAGAAATTATTGGGTGGTGTTTCATTGCTTCACCGGGAAAACAGGTGCGAAAGAAATATACGGTGTCGATGGAGTCTGATCCGGCGGAACAGCCGTCGGCGCGAGTTCGCCTTTGACGCCAAGTGACTTAATAAACTTATACATAGACGCAAGGTGCGGCTTTTCCATCGAATGCAGCGCCCACCATGGCATCGGAGGAGCACCCTTGGTAGTGCGGGCATATTCTACCCATTCGTTCTCGGTCATGGTGTTGATAAGTAACCGTAAATTAATAGGATACGTCGTACCCCACGGCCCACGGAAGCCCATCGACGAACCGGTCAGCCACTCCGACTCAGGCATCGTACCACCCGTTTCATTAAAGCCGGGCGTGTGACAATCATTACAACCGCTGACCATGACCAGATACCTGCCCTGCGCAATCTGCGGGTCGATTTTTTGTTTAGCACCCGGCATCGGCGCCGCTTCGGCTGTGTCGTGCGGGGTAAAGGAACAGGACGATAAGGACAGTACTGTAGCTGCGACCAAAGCGCAGAGAGAAGAAGAGATCATAACAACAATCAAAAAATAAAACAACATACATAGATTGAACCGCCGCAAAATTCGGGAGTAGAAGCGGCAAGTTTCAGCCATATTTCCCTTCTGATTTCGGTGTCGGGCAAGGGGTATGTAAGAATGGAAGACAGGCATCACCGCCTGTGAATGCAGCATACGTCACAAGAAAGATAAATCTCTCTATCATTTTTATTATAAAGAAAATACACCATTATTCACTTGGAAATATCACCGTGAAGCAGGAGTACTCATCGCGTCGTGAGATTTGGCTGAAGAGAGTGGAAACTATGGTGTATGCGCCTGCTTTGCTGCGAGCTTTTGGTGGAAAAGCAGGGTGAGAGATTGGTTGGAAATCTTGGACTCAAGCCATAATTCAAAATCAAATAAGTCGAGTATTGTATGTTCGTTAGGAGATTGAATGAGTTGTAATTGATGGTGTAATTGCACAAAATACCGCCGCAATTCCCGCGGAGAAATCACCCGTGACGCTTTCCTGAGAAAACGGAGCACAATTTGTTCTACTTTTCCAAGTCGCTCACGTTTGGCGAGGTAGCGATACATCGAGCGAACGGAGTATTCGAGGAGAGAAGCATTCCCAAGCTCGTAGTGAATGACCATTTCGAGGAGCTTGGCGGCTGATACTATATCGCGTCGGATGTCGGTCTGCCCGCCGTCGAGGGTGCGGTGAAGCCATGTAAGCGCCTGTGACCATTGACCGTTGAAGGCAAGTAACACACAGATATTGAAGCACATAGGACGATAAATCTGTAGGTCGATACTCTTGCGGTACCTGTCGAGACCGTGCTGCCAATCGGGGAGTCGAGCGCTGCCTTGGTCTAATTTCCCGGAATTGAGATAGTAGAGAATTTCCATGTTGGTCTTCATGATAAATGCCTCAATTCTTGCTGCTTCATAGAGCTTAGAGCCAAGATTGGTGATTGTCGATTCGAAGTCTGCAAGTGCTTTTTGTACTTCTTCGAATTCACCGGCAAAAACACACCGCTGCACATACTGATTCATTCCACGGATATAGACCATCGGTTTTTCGGCTATGAGGTCCGAGCGCTGCTGCATGATATGCACTCGTCGGCGAACGTGGGGCAGCGCGCGGGTGATGTCGCCCCGTAGGTTCTCAGCGATGACAAGTGTATTGTGGAAAAGTAACTTACCGACATACGTGTGAATTGACTCCTCATCTTGGAGGAGCGGATGAGCAAGGATTTTTTCGAGCTCGGCGTGTGCATTTCCGCCTGCCATTCCTTCACGGCTGTTGAGCATTGCCACGGCATCATTGAGGGCGCGGAGCTCTTCGGTCTGCCGGATCCATTCGAGAATTTTGAGTTTTTCGTCGGTAAGTGTTTGGAATTTCCTGCGCATAGGAGACGTCAGAGCCGTCGATTCAATTCCGACGAACTGCCATTGTAGGATCTTCAGGGCGAGTTCCCATTCTTCATATTGGTAGGCAAGTGCTTGGGCGCGCAGGATGAGTTTATGAGCTTGGGGACGCAGATTCCGCCGCCACAGAAAGGAGATATCGGCAAGCATTTCGAGGAGGGTGCGCTCGATGCTCGACTCACTGTGAAAAGCCCGTAAGCTTTCAAGAAGTAATTTAGTTAGGTAGTTTTTGACTGCCGATATCCGATGGACGAATCCCGACGACTTCAGGCGCTTCTGCAGGACTTCATCGTCCCATGCCTGCATTGCATCGACAGCGCGGAAGAGGATCATGTAATCATTCGTATGACCAATGATATGCTTTTGCGTGTATTTTTTGAAATATCCTTTTTCGGCTGGCGTGAGCGAATGTACCAAGCGGAAAAGGTCGTCCGATGATTTCATACGGTTATAATGTCGTCCTGCATCTGTAAATTTCAGTATTTTTGTCCTCCTCTGTCAGCCATTTTATTAAAAACAGAGGAGTTACCGAGAAGTATCTACGGTAATTTGTACAAAAATAATCGACTCCTATAACAAATTCACAAAAAAACGTAGTGGAGCGGCCACGCGCGAATGTCATGCCATTGCCGAGCGGTCGCGGATGTGGATTCTATACAGCAAAAATATTGTTATTTATATTATTCTTCAATTATTTACAGAAGGAACGCTATGCCTGAAGTACCCTATACATCTCAGCCGCCTCAGTATTCGGGTTATGTCCCGCCGGCACCCCGGAAGTCCCGTTGGTGGATACCGGTCGTGATTATTCTCGGTATCTTTGCCGTGTTCATTATTGGAATTATCGCTCTTGTCGCCGGTGTGGCAGGTTCATTTGCAAACGGCAGCAAAAAAATTACCACGGTCAAGTCTAATTCTGTATTGTCGATCAACCTCTCGCGTCCGCTGCGCGAATACAACACGCAGACCGGACTTTTCAACCAGCAGGATCCGGCTACCTTCCTCGAAATTCTCACCGCCCTCAAGCGTGCCAAGAAGGACGACAATATCAAGGGAATTTACATTAAGTCAGGTTCGTCCAATGGCTTTGCAAAAATGACCGAACTCCGTGAAGCACTCGCTGATTTTAAAACATCGGGTAAATTTATCTATGGATTTATCGAGACCGGCGACCGTGCCGATTACTATTCCGTGCTGTCTGCCGACTCGATTTTTATGCCGCGCGAGGGCTACATTCAGCTCAATGCGGCGGGTACGAGTGTGATGTTTTACAAGGGTTTATTTGAAAAAATCGGTGTCGATGCCCATGTCGAACAATTCGAAGAATACAAATCGTTCGGCGAGCCGTACGCGCGGAAAAGCTTCAGTGAGCCGGCGAAGGACGAACTTCGGACGCTGATTGCTCAGCGTTCGGAAACATTTCTGGCGGCAGTAGCAGAGTCACGTAAAATATCGCTTGAAGATGTGCGGACTGCCATCAACCGTGGAATTTACACTGCCGATTCGATGCTCGGTAATCGTTTTATTGACGGATATGCATCCGAGCAGCAGGTCAAGGACAAGCTCAAGGAGCGTACGCAAGTCAAGGACAAAACCAAGGAAGAGTCCAAGCTGCGCCTTGTGTCGATGGATGATTATGCCATGAGTTCGAGTGGCGCAGAGGCACCCAGAGCAGATGTAAACAATCAAATTGCAATTATTTACGCATCGGGAGCCATCCGCACGGGTAAGCGAGGTAATGACAATCCGTTCAGCGGTGGCGGGAATATGGAAGTCGCCTCTGAATCCTTCATCAGCGATCTCAAAAAAGCCCGGGAAAATGATATGATTAAGGCAATTATCCTTCGAATTGACAGTCCGGGCGGCTCGGCACTCGCATCGGATATGATGTGGGAGGAAATTCAGAAAACGCGTGCTGTCAAGCCGGTCTATGCCTCGATGGCTGATGTCGCTGCTTCCGGCGGCTACTATATGGCAATGGCATGTGATACTATTATCGCGCATCCGCAGACGGTGACAGGTTCGGTAGGAGTAATTGGTATCTTACCGACCTTCAGTGGTACGTTAGACAAGATTGGCATCACGGTCGATACGATTTCTACCGGACGTTCCTCGCATTTTATGAGTCCGTACTTGCCGCATAATCAGCAGGATTTACAGCAATTCCATAATCTTATGGAAGGCACCTATCGCCGCTTTGTCGGTAAAGCTGCCGAGAGCCGTCACAAAAGTTATGAAGATATGCGCGCACTCGCCAAGGGACGTGTCTGGAGCGGCTCGGATGCAAAAAATGTCGGTCTCGTCGATGTCCTCGGCGGCTGGCAAACGACATTGTCGCTGGTCAAACGTCGAATTGGAATCCCGGATTCCATGCGCGCGTTTGTGCAGATATACCCCAAGCCGGAGGATCAGCTCGAAGATATTCTCCGTATGTTCGGTCTATCAACAAATGACGATAACGACGACGAAGAAGAAAGCACCGGCGACGACAGCCGGGAACGTCTTCAGGCGGTGCTGCGTCAGACTGTCGGCGGAGCGACAGTATCAGCATTCACACAGCAGACCGCATTGCCGGAATCGATGCGCAGGCAATTCGCAACCGGGTATTCGATACTCAGTATCTCTATGAAAGAACACGCGCTTATGGCAATGCCATATTCGTTTGAGTGATAGAGTGTGATTATACAAAAGGGGATATAGCAGATGAGCTATATCCCCTTTTTTTGAGTAGTAGGTGGAGGGGGACTGAGGGGACTGAAGGGACACAAGGGACTGAAGGGACAAAAAGGAAATAAGAATCATAAAATCATCGACTTCCCAACTTACGACTTCCCAACTTACGACTTCCCAACTTACGACTTCCCGACTTACGACGTCCCAACTTACGACTTCCCGACTTATCGACTTACGACTTCCCGACTTATCGACTTACAACTTACGACTTATCGACTTACGACTTCCCGACTCACTTCACCGGTGTCTCTACCATGATTTCTACGGTACGATTATAGAAGCGTCCTTCGGGGGTGGTATTCGGGAACTGCTGTTCGCCTTTTGCATCGGATACATTTGCTTTCATTCCTATGGCTTGTGCTGTCGCTGTGGCACGTTGCTGAGCGAGGCGTTGATTGTGTTCTTCATCGCCGGTGAGATCGGTGTAACCGGTAATAAAGACAGATGCATCGGGCGAGATACGTTTTTTAATAAATGATATAATTGACTGATTCCGACGGTCGAGGTCGGCTTTGTCGAAGTCAAAGAGAATCAGGCTGTAGCGGTCGATGAGTTTATCGGCGAGCTTTTCGTCACGCTTCTTTTGGAGAGTGACCTGCTCGACTTGAATCTCTCCTGAACTTGTAGCGGTCTGACCTTCGGTATCGCGGACGTTGAGGGTATAATTAATCCTGCCGGTGAGGCGTGCATCGGGAATATTCTTCGAAATATTCCAATCGAGAGTCGGCTGTAGAACAGATGTTCCGTTGAATTTCGTAGATAGACCCTGTGCCTGTGTGGCGGTCAGTGTCCACTCAGCGAGTCCTGCCTCGGCGGTAGCCCGGGGAAGAAAACGTATAACCGGCGTTGAGACTCTGCGGATCGTATCATCGATGATAATGGGGGTAATTATTTCACCGTCATTGGAGGAGATTTCGACGCGTCTGTTTTCTTCATTACCTTCGTTAATTGCTGTGTTCGAAGGATTTGCGGGAAGATTGCGCTGTTCGATCTTAATGCGCTTCCCGGTAATTCCCCACACATCCGTCAGGTATTTTTTGATGCTTTCGGCGCGCGAACGGGAGAGGGCGGTATTGTTGAGTTCGCTGCCTTCATTACTGTTGCATCCGGTCAGCGTCACAGTCGATCTTGGAGACGTTTTCATACGATAGCCGACGACATTGAGAACAGAATAATAGACATCCATGGAGTTCGCTCCAAGAAAGTCACGAAGCGAAAAATCATTCGATTTTTCAGGTGCTATCTGCGTGTATTTAGAGGGAATTTTCGATGAATTTTCCTCAAAAAACACATATTGAAGCAGTGGATGCAGCGCAGTCGAGGCAAATTCTTCGACTTTAATTTTGTCGAGAGGTTTTTCAGAGTCTTTCGTGTCGATACTAACAGCTGAGATCGCGGCCGTAAGTAGCGGTTTTTTCTTTTCGACGACGGGAGGCGCTTGCTTTTTCTCGACAATCACCGGCGTTTCGACTTTGGGTGTTTCGGGAATACTCGGCGGAGCCGGGGCTGATGGCTTAGGCGCATATTTGAAGGCAATTCCAAGATGCAAGGCATTTGCCTGCCAGTCATAATCGCTGATTATTGGAAGCATTCCAAGGGAATACTGGATTTCGGGAACAAGGAAAAAAGTACTAGTTGCATTAAGCGGCAGCTCATAACTAACACCGGCAAGGAGATTCATTGCCAGTGCATTTGCATTCGGAATCGTGCCCGAAGTATCATTTCGTGTGCTCTTTCCATTCGAAAATACACCTTGGTCGGCGGGCGCGACGATTACTTCCACCTGCGAATACTCCTTGCTGAGCACCGAGGCGACGCGCAGTCCGGCGCCAATACGCAGGTTGCGAACAGGAGCAAAATGCATCATAGTCTCAAGTCCAAGCGAGGAGAGAGTCGTCGTCACCCGATGTTCAAATTCACCCTGAATGCCACCCGAAAAAAGCTCCGGCTCGCGGGTGGTTAATTTCGCGCTGTAATCCTGATATCCCACTCTCAGCGACAGCCACCACGCAGATGCTATCGGCAGGTCATACAGCACGCCGAAGGACATACCGGTGCCGCTGCCGCTTTGAAACTTCGGACAGCAATTCGGCACGCCCGGAAAAGCGCGGAAGTCGGCAGAATGGGAAACCAAACCCAGGTTTCCGTAAATGCCATACCGTGAAAGGGATTGTTCGGTTTCCTGTGGAGCTTGCGCATGGAGCGAATGAACCGAAATACACGCCAGAATACACCCAAGTAATTGTCTGAATTTCATAATCATGATTCCTGATAAATAATTAAATTACTACTTCATAATACTCATCCTGAGTGTCTTACCGACATTCAGACACTGCAATCTGAGATAATACACGCCATCGCCGGTTTGCCCACCGAGTTCGACAGACTTTCTATACGTTCCCGCGCCTCGGACCGCCTCATCGATAATCATCACTTCCCTGCCTAAGACATCAATAAGTGAAAGCTTTACGGGCGATTCCTCGCGGAGTGTGTATTCAATTTCAGCATTTCCACTCGCAGGATTGGGCACGATACTCAAGCTCACCGTCTGCGTCGGTTGATAGAGGCGCACTCCACCTTCACGGCAAAGATCCGTGAGAACAAGTTCGCCGTTTACGCGTGCAGCCGTGACGACTCCGGTGCCGTTAAGCCAATCGAAGGTAAGGAGTTCTAGATTGGTACGTT
>JBPOHH010000103.1:0-1846 GCA_052035765.1 Bacteroidota bacterium | reverse complement strand
GCATCGCGATCGGATAAATGAGATGCTTGGGGATATTGAGGAAAGTATGTAGCGTGGAGGTCATGAGAGGTCGTCACTTCCGTGAGCGCGACTCTCGGCTTGAGCTTTATGACCGTCGTGCCTGCAGCAATGTCCCCCAAGCGTTGCCCTTTGCCATTAAGCAAATAGACCAGCATGGCAACAGCGCCGTAGCAAAAAAAACCACCTTCAATCAAACGCAGCAGCCAGCGAAGCAGGTAGCTGCCGAGGGTGGGCTGTGAACCGTCCAATTTGACGACTTTGATTTTCATCGCTTTCTTGCCGAAGCTCTGTCCATTCATAATGATTTCGCAGAGTAAGTCATAGAAAAACAATGGCAGGGCAATCACCCATATTAAGGCATCGGTAAATGAAATATAATCGATAATTCCCGTAATTATAATACTCCAAGTAATGGCATAGGCCACAAAAACAAGTAAATCCACTAAATAGGCCAAAATTCGTTCGCCCAAGCATGCTAGTTCATAATCAATTGCTACGTTTTGTGTGGTATCGATGCGTACATATTCCATAAATATCTCTAATTTTGCCGTGAAGTTATTTTTACAGGAATTACATTGAGAATACGATTATGCGCGAAGCCGCTTTTGTGAAGCAAAATAAAGAAAAATGGGCGCTGTTTGAAGCATTGCTTGCCCGAAAAGACGGTACCAACCCCGACCAACTAGCCGATTTATTTGTGCAAATTACCGATGACTTGTCATTTGCGCGTACGTTTTATCCTGACAGCAAAACTACGAAATATCTTAATACTATCGCGGCTACGACACACCAACAAATCTACCGGAATAAAAAAGAAAACCGCTCGCGTATCCTTACGTTTTGGAAAACCGAACTTCCCACGCTCTTCCGACAGTCGCATTCGACTCTATTGCTCTCTTTCTGCATATTTGTCCTGTCGATGGGTATTGGCGCTGTCTCCACTGCCAATGATGAGACATTCATACGGCTTATTCTAGGAGATCACTATGTGAATACGACAATCGAGAATATCGAGAAAGGTGACCCGATGGCGGTATATAAAAAAGCAAATGAAGTAGATATGTTCTTTCGCATCACTATTAATAATATTCGGGTGTCATTTTTAACGTTTATTGGCGGAGTGCTCTTCTCGTTCGGCACGGTGGTGTTGCTGTTTTATAATGGCGTCATGCTCGGAGCATTCCAGTATTTCTTTGTGACGAAAGGACTCTTCTGGCAATCGTTTCTCGTAGTGTGGATTCATGGCACACTCGAAATATCTGCAATTGTGATCGCAGGATGTGCAGGTCTCACCATCGGGAACTCAATCTTATTCCCCGGAACGTATTCCCGTGGTTATAGCTTTAGAATGGGAGCGAAGCAGGGGCTCAAGATCACCGTCGGTCTCGTGCCGGTGTTTATTATGGCTGGTTTTCTAGAATCGTTCGTAACCCGTTATACCGAAATGCCGATAGTAATGAGCGTCGGTATTATTCTCACTTCGTTAGCCTTCATACTTGGCTATTTTGTGTTTTATCCAATCTATTTAGAAAGAAAAACCCATGGCAGTATCGCAACCATTTGAATTCCGCCGTGTGCGGGACTTTGGTCAGTTATTATCGGGACTGATAGAGTTTTTGCGAGGTAACTGGAAAAATTTAGGTAAGTCTCTTGTTTTTATTGCCGGTCCGTTGTTACTCATCATGGGAGTAGCAGGTGGGAGCTTGAGCAACGAGATATTTGCATTATTTCAACAAAGGCCTGCAGATCTTGTAAACTTCTCAGACAACATACTGCTCCTGGCAGCAGAAGTGGGGATCATTTTCTTGACATATTTTCTGGCAGG
>JBPOHH010000226.1:0-3319 GCA_052035765.1 Bacteroidota bacterium | reverse complement strand
GTGTACAGGTCGAGACGTGGTTTGACCTGCACAAAGAACTCTACGGTATCATGCAATTCGAACGGTTGGTATCGTTCAGCATTATCAGCATAATTGTCTTAGTTGCTGTTTTTAATATACTTGCCTCGCTCTCTATGTCGGTCGTGCAGAAACAGCGTGACATCGCCCTCCTCAAAGCAATCGGCGCGACGAACCGATTAATTAGGAATATTTTCCTTGCCGAAGGTGTCATCATCGGGTTCATCGCCGTCACCGCCGGTGTCGCACTTGGACTCGGTCTCTGCATCGGTCAGCAGCAGTATGGTTGGTTTGGCCTCGACCGTTCGAAGTATATCATCTCCGCCATACCCGTATCCGTCTATTCCGGTGATGTACTTGTCGTATGCGGTCTTGCCCTGCTTCTGTGTTTCGGAGCGACGATTTATCCGGCGCAAAGAGCTGCTACGACGTTGATTTCAAGAGCATTACGCGAACAGTAATCACAATTCCGGCTTCGCTCAATACCCGACTGACGGCAGTGGTAGATTGGAGTACACATTTTGAGAATATACTCTCTGCGTTCTCTGCGCCTCAGCATTAAAAAAACAAACCACAAACGGTCATTGAGCGTAGCCGAAATGAACGTTGGTGATATTTTTAACGCAAAGACGCAAAGGTGCAGAGATATCAAGATGTTGCCTGCAAGTACGTACTACTCTTCGCACCGCATTTAGGAAAGAATTCTCTGCGACTCTGAGTTTTAAAAATAAACCACGAACGGTCATTGAGCGTAGCCGAAATGACCGTGCAATTAAAAAAAGCGCAATCACGAAATGTGATTGCGCTTTTCTTCTTCTTCCGAGGATTGCAGCCGATCGGAATCAGATGGGGGGTAATTTATGACCGAGTTTGATTCAAAAGACCGTCATTCTGAGGGAGGAATTCTTCCGGCTACGTATAGCGGAAATCCTCTTTCGCAAGTACTTGCTGTGTCATTCGTTGCTTTTTTAAAATTTTTGGTTCTCTGACAATTTTTGTGGTACCGAGTAATGAATGCCCAAAATTGTATGTTGCCACAGTCCCATAGAGACGATATATTGGTAGAAAACGAGATTCTGATATGCCACAAAGTCCCGTAGGGACGATATGTCAATTCTATAAGGTTCCGTCCCTACGGGACTTACTCGTGCATTCGTCCTCATTCTCTACCGATATGTCATCGCTAACGCGATTGAGGAGGACGATGAGTCTGTAGCAATTCAACCACAAAAATTGTCAGAGAACCAAATTTTTAATTAGTGCTTCAGCATGACAATGATGTTCTGACTACGTTACCACTAAATTTATAAGTATATTACACTTCCCGATACACCTGCCCGAATTGCAGAATATATCCATTGTTATCCTTGATGGCGAATTCTCGCATGCCGTATTCAAAATTTTCAATTCCGTAAAAAACGGCCGGAGAGTCCTTGAGTCGCTCCCATAACACATCGACAGCGTCGGTGTTGAAATAGAACGTACCGGTAAAAGTTGGCCTCTCGAACGGAGTATGGTCATTCGGACGGGAAACCATGATCTCCACTTCGTCGCGGTGGAGCGATGCCCAGCCCCATTCGTCGTTGCGCTCGCCGCAGATAAAGCCGAGAACGGAGGTGTAGAAATCAATCGTTTCGTCAAACTCCGCAGTCTCGATCATCGGACGTAATGCTGTGAATTTCATAGAAGTAATCGATTATAACACGAAAATTAATGCTGTGAATGGAGTGCTACTTTCCCACCTTCGGTATCGATAAATGCAGCCATGTAGCCGTATTCTTCGTTGATGAGTGTTTTGGGCATGACGACTGAACCTCCATTGGGCTCGACTTTGCTGAGGATATCGCTAAGATCATCACCTGCATTGAGATACACCAGCGTGCCCGTTTGACTCGGCTCGCATCCTTCGCCCGATACAATCGCTCCGCTTACGCCAATTTCTTCCATCGGGAAGAACGCCATTTTGTATCCGCCCATTTCCGTGGTCTGGAATTCAACGCCCAAAATTGTAGAATAGAATTTCACCGCACGGTCAATATCGGTCGCGGGAATTTCGAACCAGTTAATCGCATTTCTCATGATACTACTCCTAAAAATTGTGTAATTATGCCCCAAATGCACCTTGCGTTTGGTGACGAATGCAAAATTACAGCCGCCTACTGACAACAGTCTGTCAGCAGAGTTTTATCAAGAAAATTTAACACGAAAAATGATTCAAAGGAAGGAATAGTGATTATTCATTGTACATGTCAATCACCCGTTGTGCGCGCTCGCGGAGTACACTTTTGAGTTCGGCAGGATGCACAACCTGCACATTGTCGGCAAAAGAAAGCACCCAGCGCGCTATCCAATTAAGCGAAGGCACGAGGAAGGTCATCATTACGCCGTCAGGAGTTTCTTTTTCCTCGACTAAGCCGTAATAATATTTAGAAGTTGCGAAACGTGAGAAGTTTTTCGGGAATTGGAGCCGCACTTCGATCGGGTGTTCTAAACGCAATTCCTGACGGATAAATTTATTCACCGAAAAGTCCGGACGCGCCGGGAATGTATCGGGGAGTTCATCGAGGGATTTGATGCGGTCCACCCGAAAATCGCGGAAGTCTTTCCGGAGGCGGCAATACCCGACGAGATGCCAGTGGTCGCCGTAATACATGAGTCCGAGCGGCTCGACTTCGCGCGTGGTGGTGTCGTTGTTCGACTGTGCATGATAGTCGATTCTGAGCACATAACGGTGCACGACGGCATGCTGTATATCATTTAAAATATCATTACTTAAATCATTCGTCAGCCAGGGTGAACGTGCTTGGATGGAGACCGAGTCTTGGAGTTTTTCGAGGTATAATTTTTTATCTTTCGGGAGAATGGATCGTATTTTCATCAGCGCTGAAATGGTCTGCTTTTGCAACGCCTGATCCGTGGTCTGCTTGAGGAATTCCCCGCCTAAAAAGATTGCACTCGCCTCTTCTTCCGTGAACATTACCGGCGGCAGATAATAGCCCGATGCGATTGAATATCCAACGCCCGCTTCAGCCGCAATCGGCACGCCTGCCTCCTCTAACGCCCTGAAATCTCTATAGATAGTACGTACGCTTACATCAAAATGTTCGGCAAGGTCTTCGGCACGAATTACTTTTTTGTTGTGCAATTGCAGCACGATCCCGAAATAGCGTACGAGTTTACTCATATCATATCACTTGTTTGTGTAGAAGTATCGTTGAATTGAGCGCTCACCCTGTTTGGCGGATATATTCCCCTCTTTTTCCGCTTCTACGACCTGCGACCTGAAGTACGGGACATGTTC
>JBPOHH010000575.1:0-24445 GCA_052035765.1 Bacteroidota bacterium | reverse complement strand
GTAGCCGTGAGCTTGAGCTCGTTGGTGCCGCTGAGGTTATCGGCAGCATTCGATCTATAGATGGAATACCCTTCGAAATTCTTCCGTTTGGTGAGCAAATCCACCGAATTTTCAGCATTATCGGACCAATAGACGGTTGCTTTTCCTTCTGCGAGGACTACTTTCGTCCGTGGAACAGGAGGCGGAGCCGGTAAGATATAGCGAACGATTTTTCCATCGCCGTTGAGATCAATTTCATTTGAATCGAGGATGTTATTCGCATTCTGATCGGTGCCGTTATATGCCCGTTGCGCCCAATTCGCATTGCTCAGAAGTTGTTTTCTTGTAAAGTCATTATCGAGCATTTGCGCTCCCGACTTTTTCGCACAAATCACCGCGAAATTCAATTTCACCGAATCTCCCGGATTGAGCCGCGTAAAGGGTCCGGTAGAAATCACCGACGTTCGCTTATTCGGCGTCTGCCACTTTTGAATTGCTTCTTCCATCGTCACCTGTCCCAGAAAGGACGATGCCAATCGTCGGTATTTCTGTTCGTCATCGGCCGGCGCCTGCTGCCATTCATCTCCGGTCGTACTGCGATATGCCCATGCATTATATATACTTGTGTTGAGTTCGGGTTCGCTCCCCAGCAATCTTACCGCCACATACGTATCTGCGTTCCCATTATCATTACCCGCGTCCCATTCGTACATCATGCGGAGTGAATCGATGAGTCCGTTGCCGCCTTCGAGATAGAAATTAGCCGAACCTGCCCTATTCTTGCCGATCCGTGAATTACCGACCACCATTTCTGTCCAATAGCCGACAAACACACTGTCTATCGGCGTATCGCTGACATTTTTGATGGTATAGGTAAGAATGACAAAGAAATCGGCAAATGAATAGCTCCACGAATACGATTCAAAATGTACTGCCAGTCCAAGCGGATAGAGATGATTAGGAATTCGTTCGCCACTGGAGGGCACGGTAAGATTCGTATCCGTGAAATCCGAATAATAATCTAATTGACTAACTGCTTTGGGTGTATAGAATAAGCTCGTAATATCCGAGGAGCGCTGCCCGAGCCCCTGACCGGAGGGATTCGTGAATTCAAATCCTTGCCCGACGGTCACATTGCCTTCCACCGCCGCCGTCGAAACAGCCGTAACGCGATTCCCATTGAAATTTTTCACTCCACCTACCCACAATCCACCAAGCGATAAATGTTCGATGCCACTCCCCCTCGGGTATTCACATGACGGCACCTGAGGCAGACCGGTGAAATTATTCCCGATTATGCCAAAACTCCCGATCGACAGACGAATATTACCAATGTCGGTGATTCGTTGGGAACTTGCCATGCGACTGTCAAAGAACATCATACCGAGAATTACAACATAAACTAATCGATAGACATTCCTCTTGAAACATTGATTCGAGTGGCGAGCAGCAGAATAATTCATCATTTATTTTGCTCCTTATTCTCCGTTTGAGGAAGTGTCGGAGGTTCGGGCATCATCTCTAAGTGAGGATTCTTCCATGCATCGACATCGAGTGAGTCAGGAGGTATATCAGCATCAAATCCAAACTTCGTCTTACGGTAGCCAAGCTTTGAATCACTATAAATTTTCGACATCATTCGTCCCCAAATTGGAGCGGCTGCTTTACCGCCCTGCCCATACCAGCCGGTGAATTTGATGCGTGAATTATCGAATCCTACCCATACACCTGCCACAAGCTGCGGCGTAAACCCGACGAACCACGCATCAGTGAAGTCGTTGGTAGTGCCTGTCTTACCTGCAGCTGCATATTTAAACCATTTTCTGATACTCGACGCTGTGCCTCCATTGACCACACCCTGCATCATGGTCGTCATTTGCTGTGCTACTTTCGGGTTCATGGCGTCTGTTATTTTCCCGTTGTTTTTGTATTCATAGAGTACCGTTCCGAAGCGATCTTCGATACGGGTAATAATCACCGGCTCGACATTAATTCCTTGATTGGCAATCGTTCCATACGCACTCGCCATATCGAGCGGAATTACTTCTTCGGCACCAAGGGCGATAGTCGGATACGGATCCATAGGTGTCGTAATTCCCATTTTTTTGGCAAGTACAATTACTTCCGTTGGCGTTGTATGTTGGGTAATTAACCGTGCGGCTACGGTATTAATCGAGAATTTAAGTCCGGTTGATAACGGAATCAATCCTCCGTCGGTGCCGGAGCCGGACGGACTCCATACCTGACCACTCGGGAGCGTGTAGCTGTAGGGTCCGCTCTCTATTTCCGATTCGGGAGTCATGCCGTTTTCAATCGCCGCTGCATAGACAAACGGCTTGAACGAAGAACCCGGCTGACGTTTAATCTGAGTAACATGATTGAGGGAATAGCGGGATTCGATGTTTGCTTTCATGGCCTCCGGCGACCCTCCCACGAGTCCGACAATATAGCCGGTTGCGGGGTCAATGACGACCACACCTGTCTGCACGAGCGTTACTTTCCGCTTAACCGAGTCGATGAATTTCTGATTCTTCAGATACGAATTAAGAATGACTTCCCGCTTGGCTTCATCGTCCCGTACAGCGATATAATCGGGCTTCTCACGTATCGCCTGACGCACGACGGCATTGATGAGCTGCGCTTTGTCTTTCCAGGTCCAGGAGGTCATGAACTGTTTTTGGAATTCACGTAAGTGTTCTTCAACGGCTGAATTAGCATGACGCTGCAATTGTGCGTTGAGCGTCGTGTAGATCACGAGTCCATCCCGGTAGAGGTTGTATCCTTTCATGCCGTAGCGTTCGTCCTTTTCTAACTTCTGCCGTACCATTTCCACAAAATGCGGTGCAATACCTGTCATCCCCCGCGTAGCTTTAGAATTATGGAGGGTTATTGGTTCATCGATACCCGTATTATATTGTTCGGCAGTAATTTTATTATTATCCAATGTCAACCGTAGTACCAAGTTCCGTCTTCCGATTGCACGTTCGTAATGCTGCTCTGCATTATAAATATCCGGACCTTTGAGCAATGCCACAAGATAGGCGCATTCAGCCATTGTCAGTTCAAGCGGAGTCTTATTAAAATACACCTGTGACGCTACTTGAATCCCATAGGCACCACGTCCGAAATAGACGGTATTTGCGTAGAGTTCCAAAATTTCATTTTTGGTGTATGTCTGTTCTATTTTAACTGCTGTAACTGCTTCGAGAATCTTACGTTTGAGAGTGCGTTCATGGGTATAGAATAAGTTCCACGCCAGCTGCTGCGTTATGGTAGAACCGCCTTCCTTCTTCCCCATGATGATTGTTTTCACGAAAATAGCTTTAAATATCCGTGCCGTATGAATTCCCCAGTGATTGTAGAATTCACGGTCTTCGGTAGAAATCAAAGCATTGATAAACCCTTGAGGAATACTGTCATACGGAATATATGTCCTGCGTTTGATAAAAAAATGATCCAGTATCTCACCATCACTGCTGAGTACCTTGGTCGCAAGATCCTGCTTAGGATTCTCAAGCTGCTCGAATGACGGCAAATTCCCCGATACCACACTCATTGCATAGAGCGCAAAAATCAGTATACCGCCAAGAAAGACAGAAGTAAGAATAAGTATAAATTTTTTAATGGACATAAATAGAAGTAAAGTAATCCTAAATAGCGAGTTGCGATGCGGGACTCTCCGAACGAATCATTTCTTTATACAACAATTCAGGCGCGATGTCTTGTTCATGTGGCCACGTCAAAGCGCCAAATTCTATATAAACTTGGGAAAAATACTGTACATTCCTTAATTCTTGAAACACACCAATATCAAGATATGGTGTTACATCGAAAACGCCGGTTTCACCATTTTCTAATTCAATAAAAATCCGGTAGTCATCGAGAACAGATATTTTTTTAACGTCATAATACATAATGATTATCTCAGTGGTTCAATTTTATAGAGCTGCTGACCTTCTTGTGCGAGTATCCAATTTGCAGCCAACTCGTCCTTATGGAGCTCTATCCAAGCTTGTACTAATTTCAACTGTTTCGCAGGAAAATATCCTGCAAGTATCTCTCCATCTTCAATCGTAATGGAGACTTCATGTTCGGCATAACGAGCATGAACATGCGGAAGGTTGTGTTCAGAATTCTCCAAATAATACATTCTGATCATAATTCCGTAGAACATAGAGATAACAGGCATGTGAAACTCCGATTTTTTAAATGAAGTTTATTATAGTTCTTTCAATTCACCGCATAATTTTCTGTAATTCTACTCTTCTCAGACGCTTGCGATAGACTTCAAGGTCTTCGCCCGTTCTCTGCAGGAGCGGCTGAGATTCACCGGCCGACTTCGTGTCGAGCATAGCTTTGGATACTCCTCGCTTGATTAATTCCGTCGCCACGAACTCCACACGACGTTTTCCGAGAGCAAGATTATAGGCATCGCTTGCTACTTCGTCGGTGTGACCGATGAGAATTAACTTTTTGATTTTATCTTTGAAATTGACCAGATTCTGCGCCAGTAAATCGAGAGCTTCGGTATAGGTCTGATTGGTTTCCGCTCCATTACTATCCAAGACATACTGATATGGATTATCAAACACATCCGACGGGAAGTTGATACGGAGAAAGAGTTTATCGGGAAGAGCGAAATTTTGGGTGAGCTTAATGAGCGTATCATTCGGATTGAGCCGGATTTTGTGTGAATCATAAAACAAGTCTTCGTTTTGTGCCGAAATTTCGAGGTCGGTCATCGTAGGTACGGTCACGCTGTAATTTCCGTCCTTGTCGGTTGTAGTCTTGTCAACGACGTCCTGACTTGGGAGTTCGCGCACCGTAACATCAGCATTTTCAACCGGTTTTTTCGTTGCCAGATTAATCACTTTCCCGTCAATCTTTGTTTTGGTACGGGGAATGTCCGACGTCTGCGATTCTTTGCCGCGGGGTCTCTCCCGCTTGGGTGATTCTTTCTCTGCAAGTCGAGTTGATTCTTTCGGATACGCTAACTGATGAAGGACATACATATCGAATTTTCCCTTTTGCTGCGCTGAGACGGCAGTTGATGCCGGCTGATTAGACGAGTAATACAGCAGTGTGTCGGTGCCTGCAGGACTCGACGGAAAGAGTTCGTCGTATTTTGTATTTAGCGGCATACCATAATTCCGCGGTTGTGTAAAAAGCACGAAGTTGGTGGGTACTTGCTCTGACCCCGAGCGAATAAATTCTGCCATTGACGGTAGAATTTCAGCAGTAAAAATATCGTACCCGCCGACAGTCTCATGACCTGCCGAGGCAAACAGCAGGCGTCTGCCGTCCGAAGTTACAAAAGGCGTAAGTTCATCGCATCGGGAATTGATATTTTCACCGCAGTTGATCGGAGATGACCATGAGCCGTTGCGTCGTACGGTGAACCATATATCCGTGCCCCCGACACCGCCTTTGCGGTCAGAAGCAAAAAACATCACGTTGCCATCCGGCGAAAGCGATGGCTGTGCGTCCCAATCGATAGTATTGCTGACAGGCGACGGAATGACGGCAACATTCTCGAGCGAGCGAGCGGTAAAATCCGCCTGTACAATCGAGGCATCACCCGGCAGATTGTTTTCCGGTAAGATACTGAAGACAGAAGTAGTTGCCCGTACAGAAAGTCCGCCTGCGGACCCTTTAATCATCACCGGGAGGTCATTGTCAATCGATGCAATTTCGGGTGCTCGGAATTTCACAGCACGCATATACTGTACGCCACTGTCGGTCGAGAGCGTTTGTACGGCTTCTTTGGGAGAATAAAAGGAGAGTCCCCACTCATCGCGAGGTGAATTCAGGAGATAGACAGGTTCGATTTTCAGGTAAAATCTTGTCGTATTGGGCGTAGTAGACATCGTATCAAAAGGAATTCCTTCCCATTGACCGGGTTTACAATTTTGAAGCGGTACAGGGCAGTAGAGCTCTTTCGGCTTGGTCGATACAGGGAATCGACAGGCAGATAAGCCGACGATAACTAACACGCTTAGAACCACAATTCGCACCACGGAAGCAATATTCATAAGTATATGATTATCAATTAATCCACCAGTTTACACGGCAAAAGTACGGCTTTTTCCAAGAGTGTCAAATACTCATTGCGTGAAACTTCAATCGCACCCAAGCTAGCCGTAAATGGATTAATGTACTGTGAGTCGAGCAACGTGAATCCACGCTCATTCATCCGTTCGGTAAGCGCTACAAATGCTGCTTTGGAGGCGTCATTCATACGGGAGAACATCGACTCACCAAAAAATGCGCCGCCTATTGCGACACCATAGAGTCCGCCGACGAGCTCATTATCACACCATGTTTCCACCGAGTGAGCGAACCCCAACCGATGTAATTCATTGTAAGAATTGATAATTTCTTCAGATATCCATGTATCAAATCTCATACTGCATGAGTGAATCACTTGATCGAAGACTGTATCGAACCGAAACTCAAAATGCCCTTTTTTGAGTGTCTGCCGGAGTGAACGTGATATTCTGACTTCATGGAGCGGAATAATAGCTCTGAGCTCAGGGCAATGCCAATCAATTTGCCCCGAATCAGGATTCCCCATTGGGAATAATCCATTGTTGTATCCCATGAGAAGGGTATCGGGGTTGAGTCGATGTGAATACAGGTAGTCAATAATTGTCATTGTACATCTCTATAATTATTCACTAGTACATTGAATTGCTATGAAAATCAACTCAGACACTTCAAAAAAAGCCCCGACTTCTCGGAATGAGAAACGGGGCTATTGTACTGACGGTCTTGGAGTTATTTCTTCGATTCCGTTTGCGCCGATGCCACAACGGTATCGACGAACTTTTTATATCGTTCTGCATCTGCGCCGGTGAGCTTTGCACGTTGGAGAAGTGCCAGTAAGTTCTGTGCTTGACCAATCGTCAGCTCAACGCTGATGACATCTTCAGCTTTCTTTTTATCCTTTTGGGCAGCATCAAGAGCACTGATAAATACTTTTTTAACATCAACGAATGCATCTACTTCACCACCACGAATTTCAATAGTTTCAAGCATTTGCGCTGCAAAAGCCACTTCGGTGATCGGCATTTTTGGCTTGATTGTCTGTGCCTGCTGCGCTGATGCTGTAAATCCAAAACTGAACGCCATAATGAAGGCAGCCAGGACTGCATTTCTTAAAGTAAAACGAACCATTCTTTGTC
The DNA here is from genome assembly GCA_052035765.1 of Bacteroidota bacterium. Classification (GTDB taxonomy): domain Bacteria; phylum Bacteroidota; class Ignavibacteria; order Kapaibacteriales; family UBA961; genus JADJXV01. The sequence continues at coordinate 17,282 of JBPOHH010000575.1, read as the reverse complement.
TCCAATAAACTATAAATAAACTATAAATAAATATGTTAAACGCTTGTTATACTGCGAAAATACGAAAAAATATGAACTATAGCTTCAAATTAACACTGAGGCGATGAAGCGTAGCCGGCGAGCCAAGCGACGAAGCACCGTAGTCGATAAGCACATTCTTAGTTTTGATACCAATACCTGCGCCAAAGCCGGACATTCCACGCTGAGTTTCAAGCGAGACCGACTTTCGCACCAAATTATCGTATCCAAGCCGCAAGTCAATGACTTTACTTACTGTTAACTCACCACCAATTGAAAAATTAGCGAAGCGGTCGAAGAATCCGTCCGTCTCATCGGCTAAATGATGAAACGAGAAATTGAGCAGTAATGGTAGTCCGCGTAATCGGTGATTGATACCCAATCGGGCATCAACCGGCAGCGATTCTCCCTCTGTGCCATACTTCGAAAGCTGAGCACCGAGATTCAAAATTGAAAACCCGATATTGACGCGCGATTTGGGAATCTGATACAAGAGCCCGACATCGGCAGCAAGAGCAGTCGAACTCGTTTTTTCGAGTCCGGAGTAAACGAACTTCAGTGTCGCACCGTAATAAAAGTTAGAGTCAAATGCATTGGTATATGTCCCGGAAAACGCGACTTCGGTACCGGAGAAGGACGTAGTCTTTACACCGTTCTTATCAGCCCCCTGGAAGGATCCATTACTCGTAAACTGAACAGATACTGCGTACTTACCGATAGATTCGCTGCGTGAATTATAGGATATCAACCCGGAGTTAATATCCAAAACATGCTTTAAAAATGTCGCCGACATCCGGCTTTCCTGCACCGTCGAGAGCGATGCCGGATTGAAAAATAGCGCAGAGGCATCCTCCGGCATCGATACAAATGCACCGCCAAGCGCGGCAGCACGAGCACTCGAATTCAAGGTTAGGAAATGAAACGACGACTGTGCATGTGCACCGCCAAAAGCTAAGATTACACATACGGTGGTTAAGATTATCTTTCTGATATCCATCGCAGATTCTCCCAAAAAATCGTAAATCAGTACATTAAGTGGTATAAAGTGGTCATAATTTCTCTGCTTTTTCAACATGTTCAATAAAAAATCCCGGTGGTCGCACCGGGCGCATCGTCGCTGCATTCAAAAATGGATGAATAGTGTATCCCTCTGCAATTACATCATCTTCGCGTCGTATCACATAATGTATCTTGATCCTTGCTGCGCCATCGGTCATCATAAAATTCGCCGTCACCCGGAGTATATCATCATACCGCGCCGGAATTCTATAGACGACTTTTGCTTCCGAAAGCGGCAGCAAATATCCTGCTTTTTCCATTTCAGCGTATGGCAGTCCAATTGACCGCAGGAGTTCTGTTCGTCCTATCTCAAAATATGTCAAATAGTTGCCATTGTACACCACTCCCATTTTATCCGTATCTGCATAGCGAACGCGCACCGCTGTCGTATGACTAATTTCCTTATGCTCCATAGTTTCGAAGATGTTCCTATTGGTAGAATTCCACATACACCGGTGGTCACTCATTGCCAATTACGATACTTTACATCGTTGATTTTTCGACAATTGCAAACAAATCAAGAATACGTTCAAGCTCTTCTAGCGAATAATAATCGAGCTCAATCGACCCGGTCGAATTGGTCTTAGTGCGCACTCGTACCTGCGTAGCGAACACGTGGCGCAATCGTATCTCTATCTCACCAAGCATCGCGGCTACTTCTGAATTCACATTCAAGGGTGCCTTGAGCTGTGTGCTTGCTTTTGCTTTCGGCTGACTCATTACTCCGCTTGCGAAGCTTACGCGACCAAGCTCGACATCCTTGACGAGTGTTTCTGTCTTGCGTACGGAGAGTTCATTTTTAATAATTTCATCTAATACAGCAAGTTGCGTCGGTGCATCCGGCAGAGCGAGCATCGAGCGGGCATGACCGGGCGAGATGTGTTTTTCACGGACAGCGTCCTGCACAGGAGTCGGCAAGCGCAGAAGGCGTAAGAAATTGGTGACCGTTGTACGGTCTTTGCCTACTTTTTCTGCCACATCTTCCTGCGTGAGATTGCACTCTTCAATCAGTCGTTGATAGCCGAGGGCCACTTCGATAGGGTTAAGATTTTCGCGTTGAACATTTTCGATGAGTGCAATTTCGAGCATTTCTGCATCTGTTTCTACATCAAGGATATAGGCAGGAATCTTGGTCAATCCGGCCTCCATCGATGCGCGCACACGACGCTCACCCGAGATTAATTCATACCCATTGCCCATTCTCCGCACGGTAATCGGCTGTATAACGCCACGCTCTTTGATGGAATTTGCCAGATCCTGTAATGCTTGCGGGTCAAAGGTCTGACGCGGCTGCAAGGGATTCGGGCGTACTTTCGCGATATCGATAAACGCCGTCACTCCCACTGATGCACCGTCATCAGTGGCTAATGTTCTGTTTGTCTGGTGTGACTGATGCGCCCCGCCACCCGGGATGAGCGCGCTCAATCCTTTACCAAGTCCGAGTCCTGTTTTCATAACTTTCGACATACTTAAGCCGCCACGTTAATATTGTTTTTAACTAAAATTTCCTGAGCAAGCTGCAAATAATTCTGTGCCCCGAGGCAGAGTGCATCGTAGAGAATGACCGGCTTGCCATGGCTCGGCGCTTCAGAGAGCCGGACATTGCGGGAGATAATCGTCTGACAGACCTTGTCTTCGAAGTGCCGGCGAACCTCTTCGACGACTTGATTGGAGAGACGCAGGCGTCCGTCAAACATCGTCAGGAGCACGCCCTCAATATCGAGCGAAGGATTTAAATGTCTGCGTACGATAGAGATAGTGGTGAGCAACTGTCCGAGACCTTCGAGTGCATAATACTCGCATTGTACGGGTATCAAGACCGAGTCGGCAGCCGTAAGTGCATTGAGGGTAAGCAATCCGAGAGAGGGAGGACAATCGATGACGATAAAGCTATATTTGCGGCGGAGGGCTGCTATAGCGTTTTTGAGTACCATTTCACGATTCTGCACTTCCACCATTTCGATTTCAGCGCCCACGAGATTGATGTGGGAAGGCACGACATCCAAAAACGGCATTTCCGAGGAAACAACGGCGTCGAGCATCGGCAAATTATCAATCATCACTTCATAAATTGTCTTTTCGGCAGCCCGCGAGTCTATTCCCAAGCCATTGGTAGCATTGGCTTGCGGATCAATATCAATCAATAATGTCGGCTGCTCGGTCACCGCAAGCGATGCGGCGAGATTGACGGCGGTCGTGGTCTTGCCCACACCACCTTTTTGATTAGCAACCGCGATAACTTTTCCCATGTTTAATACCTCAAGTAGTAGTCATTCCAAAGCGAAGCCAATAATACATAAATGCAGATAATACAAGTGAATGCTGAATTTCCCCGGATAAAATCATTCCCGGAATCTTTGCGATTGGCACTTCCAGAACGTGAATATCTTCATTACCGTCGAGTGCCTGTTTGCTGATTTTTTCGCAATCGAACCATACATAACAAAAACACGAATTATTCAAAAACGCCGGATTGGGAAGAGTTTCACCCAGAAATTGTGCAGGTTCACCGGCTGCATAGCCGGTCTCTTCCAGGCATTCTCTCATTCCGGCAAGGAGTGGATTCTCCCCCGACTCCACGAGTCCGCCCGGTACTTCGAGAGTGACTCGGTCGATTCCATGTCGGTATTGTTGCACGAGTACAACGGTATTCTCACGGGTAATTGGAATAATATTCACCCAGGAGGATGTTTCTAACGTGTAAAACTCGCCTCGTTTTTCGGTCATAGTCGGATGATTTCTCTCCAATTCAAAGAGAGAAAAAATCTTGTAATCGCCGATTTTTGTGCTGCGGGAGGTCGTCCAATGTTCGATCATATCCGAATGTCAATTCTGCGAAAATACTTGATTATACGTGACTTCACAACGTTTAAATTTCGAATTCCGAATTATTGTCCATCCTGTGGCTTCGCTGCTTGAGCTGCGATCATTTCCATGTGGGTGATGAATTCGGGCAATTGTTTATGTGAGCCGTCACAGAATGGCTTTTTGGAGCTCTTTTTACACGCGCACCAGGAATATTTCCGGGCCTCGGTGATAACGACTTCGACGGGTACGAACTCCGTAACTTTGTGAGATCCATCGCAAAACGGTTGATTCTTCGATTGTCCGCATGCGCACCAATAATACGTGCCGGGCTGCATTTCGAGGGGTATTGATTTAAATCCTGCTTGATAAGGTTCGGTCATATCTACTTTCATTTCTATTAGTTAAATACTTACATCTTACTTTTTTACTTACATTTTTTCCGGAGCGCTTACTCCGAGGATTGTCAGTCCGTTATGCAATACAGTTTTTGCAATTTTAAGCAGACCAAAACGCGCCGCTCGCAGTGACTCATCGGCTTTCATAATCGGGCAGTCATGATAAAACGTATGAAAGCAGCTCGCTGCCTCGCGGAGATATTCGACCAGCATTTGGGGTTCGAGATGCTGCGCCGCTCTGCGGATTTGCTCAGGAAATCGCTGTAGCGTCTTGATAAGTTCATATTCTGCAGGATGATTGAGCAGAGTCACATCCACAGTATCATTCGTTGCGATCCCCTTTTCTGCGGCATTGGAGAGAATGCTCGCCATACGGGCGTATGCATATTGCAGGTAAAATACAGGGTTACGATCGCTTTGCTCGCGGGCGAGCGACAGATCGAACTCCAAATGTGTATTAATTCCGCGCATAATGAAGAAGAACCTCACGACATCAGCACCGAGCTCATCGATGAGATCATCCAGAGTATAGCTCTTCCCTGTCCGCTTCGACATTTTGACCTGTTCGCCATTCTCGGTGAGTGTCACGAACTGATAAATCAGCACTTTAATCTTCGACGCATCGAGACCCAATGCCTGTACTCCTGCCATCACATCGGGGATAGTCGCGATATGATCGGCTCCGAAAATATCGACGATAAGGTCAAATCCACGATTGAGTTTATCACGATGATAGGCAATATCCGGCAATCGGTAGGTCGGTTCACCGGTTGACTTTACAATCACCCGGTCGGTTAATTTTTCGTCTATTTTTGAGAGGGCTATCCAGACTGCGCCGTCTTTATCATACGCCAGATCCCGCGAACGCAAATCATCAATGACTTGCTGTACTTTACCGTCCGAATAGAGTGAATCTTCATTGAAATACACATCTTGGCGCACGTTCATTTTTTGGAGCGTTTTCATGATGGCGGCAAAACACCACTGTTCACCTGCAAGCCGAAACTTCTCAAGATTTTCTTTTGAGTTTTCAAGGAGTGCATTGCCGTGGAGAGCAAGCATTTCATCAGCGATAATCTGAATATACGTACCATGATATCCATCTTCCGGGAAAGGAAAATCACTATCACCGGATGCCTGACGATACCGCGCATAGATTGAAAGTGCAAGGTTATTCATCTGGTTACCTGCATTATTGAAGTAATACTCGCGGGTCACATCGTGTCCGGTCCAGGTGAGAAGGTTGGCAACCGTATCGCCGATAGCAGTATTCCGTCCGTGTCCGATATGTAGAAGTCCCGTAGGATTTGCACTCACGTATTCGACATTGACATTGAGGCCTTTGCCGCTATCGGAGGCACCAAAACTATCTCCTTTCGAAGCCATTTCAACAAGTGCTTTTTGATAGAAACCGGCGGCATAGCGGAGATTGATGAATCCGGCACCGGCGATTTCGACAGAACTTATGATTCCGTCATCGAAGGTAAGGTGCGAAACGATATCCTGAGCAATAGTACGTGGTGGCTTGCCTAATTTTTTGGCAAGCAGCATAGCGACATTGACCGAGAGGTCGCCGTGGGAAGACACCTTGGGAATTTCAAAATTGAGCTGCACAACATCTTGTACGCCAATAGCTTGCAGCGCATTTTCGAAGGGGCGGGCAATATATGTTGCGATCATTTTACTCCTCTTCGGTCACTATTTCGACGGATTTTTTGCTGGTTTTCGTTGGGCCTTTGAGCGGTACGACATTTGATTTTTCATTGAGAATGGAGAATTCCGCATCGCTCCACATTTTCTCTAATTTGTAAAAATCACGTGCTTCATGATGCATCACATGCACCACGACATCAAAAAAATCGATGATTATCCACTGACTGTCCCAGCCCTCACTGCGCGGGATTCCGCTACCTGCCTCTTTGCCTCCTTGCTCAACAATCCCTGCCACAGCACGGACTTGCGTATCGGACTGACAGGTACAGATCACAAAATAATCAGCAGGTGCCGATTCGACTTTTGTGAGGTCAAGTATCTGAATATTTTCGGCTAATTTCTCGGCAGCAAGCTGCGCGTAGAGGGTAGCAAATCCCTTGACTGTTCTTGGTTTTTTGACGGTAACTGCCAAAATTTTTCTCCTTCTTTGAGCATTTAAGCATTGGAATGCTCTAAATGTAATTGTAGTTGTTGATTCTCACGTCGCATCAATAGAGGATTTAGGTACTGGCCTAACGCAGGGATTGATGGAGAATTCCGTAAAAAATTAACGTATTTTACTTAAATGGTTTTAATGTTCTGTAATTTTTCCCGAGTACGACGCTGCAGCGCAGGTACAACGAAGAATCAATATCGGATACAATCAGTGAGTCCGGAATACCGAGGGCGAACGCTACTTCTTGCGATGATGTCGTATCTCCAACCCTATCAATAATATACGAGCGATTGACGACAGATGTGAAATTATTGACTTCTACGACATCGAATCCTCGTGCCCGGAAATAGTCCATTGCCTTCCGTGCAATCTTGTTTTCACCGGCGCCATTAAGTATATTGATTTGAATAATTCTTTCAGCTGCGGTGCGCCCCTTACCTTCCGGTATTTCTGCCGACACGGGCCGAGAAAATACGAATCGAAAGAGTCCTGAGAGAATCATTAGCGCTACAAGACCTACGAGAAGAATGAGCAGCCATACTCTCGACAGCAAAGCATAATTCCAATTTTTCCATGAAGAAAGCTGCATTATTGTTCGAAGTGAACTGTATGTTTTTTCAAATAGTTATACAGGGCTTTTCGTGCTCTGAAGAGGTGTGCTTTTACCGTGCCGAGCGGCAGCTTGAGAGCAATGGCAATTTCCTGATAATCCATTTCTTCTTCATGACGCATCTTGATAATTCTCCGGTACTTAGGCGAAAGTGTGTCGAGAGCTGCATCGAGAACTTTTTTTCTCTCACTGTCGATCATCGGTGTATCGGCAAGATAGGAAGAGTCCGGTATCTCAAAATGATACTCTCCGTCATCGGTTGAAATTGGCTTGTCAATCGAGAATGCCTGCAGTCTGCGTTTCCGCAGAAAATCTATACACGTGTTGGATGCTATCCGATAGAGCCACGCGGAAAACGCGTAATCGGACTGATAGGTATGAATTGCGGTAAATGCTTTAATAAAAGAATCTTGTACCAGATCGTCGACATCATCATCATTCCGTATCATTTTGCGAATCAGCGAGGTAATCAATCGCTGGTATTTTCGCTGCAGATGCTTAAAATCATCGGCACTTCCTGCTTTGACGCGCTCAATGACGGCAATATCTTCCTGCATCGAAATTCGATACTGTTCATCGTCATGATATGGTTTTTGCTTGGTCATAGCTGCAAATTACTTCAATCGTTCCAATATACCAACGCTAAAAACTACAATCTGCGTACTAAACAAAAGCCGGACACCTCGTTTTATCTGGAAGCATCCGGCTGATTTGAGCGGAAAGGGAGAGATTCGAACTCTCGGTACCCTTTCGAGTACACACGCTTTCCAGGCGTGCCAGTTAAACCACTCCTGCACCTTTCCTCGCTTGTAAGGGAGCGCAAATATACGAAAAGTTTTGTAACCGTATGTACCATTTTCTCCACTTTTATTCTGTAAGGAATGTACAATACTGTGTGTTTTTGTAGTTATTCCTTCTTTAATCATGCAAGGACGATTAAAATTTACATTGGAATGATTATTGCCGTTGTAGAAGTCAGTCAATTTTTGTATTTTTCCGTATCGTAGCGCATGAAATCGGGTCATTTCCAGATTTCACTGCCGAAATATAGGTTACAATTATGAATTCTTTCAGACGTGCAATTTTAGGGGCCTCGCTCGGCACATTTCTTACAGGGCGGACAATTGCAGCAGCATCGACCCCAACAACAGATGGAATTGAAAACGAGTTTGATTTTGAAATTCCACCATTACAATCTACCGTGATGCTCCCCCCTGCCTTAAAAAAGGGATCTGTCGTAGCAATAACTGCTCCGGCAAGCGGAATCAATCCTGGAGAAATTCAAGATGGCATCGATGCACTCCGTGCCAATGGCTGCGAGGTAGTCATCGGCAAGGCGATTAACAAAAAATACGGCTATTTGTCAGCTCCCGATCAGGAGCGTGCAGCCGAGTTTATGGAGTTTATTGAACGTCCCGATATTAATTGTATACTCTGTGCTCGGGGCGGCTATGGAGTTATGAGAATCCTTCCGATGCTCGACTTCGGAGCAATAAAGAAGAACCCTAAAATCATTATCGGCTACAGCGACATAACTGCCTTATTAATAGCTATTTATAATCATACAAAGCTCGTAACCTTTCATGGCCCGGTGGCTTCTTCGACATTTGATTCATTTACATTGAATTATTTTTTGAAGACTTTGTTTCAGCCCTCTGCCGATGCAGAACAGAGTCAACAAGTCGTACACCCTGCTATCACGTTTTCTGATTCACGCTTGCTGACGCTCACGGAAGGCAGTGCAAGAGGAAGACTCGTCGGCGGTAATCTTGCAATGATTGTCAGCACACTCGGTACTCCGTACGAAATCGAAACAAAGAATGCGATACTCTTTCTCGAAGAAGTGTCGGAAGAGCCGTATAAAATTGACCGCATGCTGACTCAATTGTGGCTTGCCGGGAAACTTCAGCATTGTGCGGGTATTGCTCTCGGACAATTTAAAAATTGCGAAGCTACTTCACGTTCCGGCTTTGACCTATCGTTTACATTACAGCAAGTAATCGAAGCCCGCATTCAGTCGCTGGGTATTCCTGCTATTTACGGACTTCCCTTCGGACATGTGAAGAGCAAGATGACCCTGCCTATCGGTGTACAGGCTGAGTTGAATGCAACTGACAAAACATTTACAATTATTGAGCCTTCTGTTCTACATTAGCAACTACATTACATTAGCAACTACTTATTCTACTTATATTTTACGGAGTAACATCATGAGTCCTTCTCGCCTTTTTTCGTATCGATACTGGATACTGCTTCCGGTACTGATTGTGCTGACGATGGGCAGCACCTACGCGCAGATATTTAAGGTCAATACACCTGAAATAAAAAAATATCCCAAAGTTTCTGCATTTTTTACTGCCCAACAAATGGTTGGTCAGGATGCAGTCGATATTAGCCCCCTGGACTCGAGTGACTTCGACGTTTTTGAAAATGGCGTGCAAATCCCGCAGACTTCCGTTTCAAAACGTTGCTCGACAATGATCGATGGTCCGTCGGTATGTGTGGTACTCGTCATTGATAAAAGCGGCTCGATGGGTGAAGTGGTCGATCAGAACACCGGTTCTACCCGTTTTGACTTTGTCAAAGATGCCGCCAAAGTTTTTATCGATGCTGTTAACTTTGTCGGGAGCTCACGCGTATCGGTCGTCTCCTTCGACGGCGAGGCATATCTCGAACAGGATTGGTCGAATAATCGCACTCTCCTGAAACAAAAAGTAAATGATATTATTCTCGGCTCTGCTACAAAATACGACCCACCAATGCTTGACCCACGATGGGGAGCTATTCAAATGCTGAAAGACCCCGGTTGTGTCGCACCTACCAAACGTGTCGTAATTTTCCTCACAGACGGCTTCCCGAAGCCAGACCCCAATGATACACTCGTACAAAAAGGCTTAGATGCTAACGGTATAATTTTCTACGCCATTACTGCCTTCAACGGCATGAATCCGTACCTTCAGAAATGGTCTGATAAGACCGGTGGAAAGGCATTTGTCGCCGATGGTCAGGATGCTAAATCGCGTTTGGTGGAAATTTACAAGCAAATTGCAAGCGAACTTCAAAGCAAGCAAACATGTTATTTAGAATGGATTTCTCCAATGAGTTGTGATGAGGGTGGACGCCTTCGTAACGTCGAAGTAAAACTCAAGAAAACATTTAATATTACCAGTACTACCAGTTACGTAGCTCCTCCAACCAGTGTTTTGAAAATTGAGCTTTCCGATCCTGTTGTGTTCTTTGGAGACCCAGATCCTACCATTCCTGACCCGCCGGTTGTAAAGAAAGTAACCGTCACGGCAAAAAATGGGAAGGTGGTGCTCAATAGCGGCTCGATATCGGCAAGTGGAGGTCAGTTTAAACTGCTTCCACCGAATGATACATTCCCGATAGTCATTGACAGTGGTAAAAGCGTAGAGTTTACTGTACAATTTACCCAGGATAGTCCGAAAGGATTCCGTCAGGGTACTTTTGTTCTCAAAGGCACACCATGTGACCCTCCGGTGATTTCTCTCGTCGCCGGCTTGTCGAATGTTGTTCTTCTTGCTCCCGGTGAAGTGTCTACCGACACGTCCACATCCTGCGAAGATATCGTTATTCGGTGGGCAGGTGTCAAGCCGGAACAGCCGATTGTGATTCAATATTTGGATACTGCAGGAGTTTGGAAGCTCATTACCGATACTGCAACCGGACTCAGCTATGTCTGGCCGGCATCGGAAATTGCAAAGCTTCCAATCGGAACAAAGTATAAAATCAAAATTCAGATACCTCCGACCAAAAGCTATGTATGGCTCAAGCAAGTTGGTGGTGTACTCAATGATTCAATCGCGACGATTTCCTTGTCTCCGGATGGTCTTTATTCTTTCATTTGCGGAAGTTATGAAGGTACAGGTGCATCATTCGGCGGTACTACACTTAATAGTATGAATGGTTCTGTCGATGGATATGTCGCCCAGCTTGACGGCTCCGGAAATATAGTGTGGGCATCATCGTTCGGGTCATCTGCCGAGGATAAAGCAACCGGTGTTGCAGCAGGACCGGGAAATGTGTCGTATGTCACAGGGTATTTTACCGGCGACGCTTTCTTTGGCGGTCAGCAAAAATTCCCTTTCAATAAATCAGTCAGAAATTACTTTTTAGCGCGTGTGCTTTCAAGCGGTCAAATGCCGTTTGTCTATAGTGGTACACAATCCAAAAATGGACTCAATGGAGAATCCTACGGTACGGAAGTGGCCTATGACCCTTCAACAGGATTCGTGTATGTCCATGGAATGTTCAGAGGTAAGATTAAAGATGATACTGATCCCCAGGCAATTACACTCCAAAGTAAAGATGCTACCAAATGGGAACCTTTCACTGCAATCCATAAAGGTGATGGAAATCTTCTCTCTATCAGCAAAGGGCTTAATGAAAATCAACGCCCCTATACCAAGCTAACAGCGACCGATAAGGACGGATGTATTTATAAAGCTGAGTCGTTCGACGGTACTCTTGCCGATAAATCTCCTCTTCCTCCAATCAACAGTGCCGGTAAATCGGATGGTGCTATTTCAAAATTCTGCGGGCTTCCGGCAAGTATTGACTCCAGTGCTTTCCCGTTTGTCATTGCGAAGCCAAGACTTGTGTCAGTGGATCAAAGTAAAATTGTTTTCCACTTTAAAAAGCGTGCTACCGTTGGCGTTCCCCTGGATGAAATCGTGGCTGCCGGTATCTGTAATTATGGTACCAAGAGTACAGAAATTTTAGATGTTATTTTCTCGAATCCTGAATTCGAACTCAGTAACTCTATTATTGGTCGTAATTTCTATGTGCCGAACTGTGATACCGTTGGTCTTGAAATTCGCTTTACACCGACACATGCCGGTGATACTTGTACCGATATGATTATTCTATCAGCTTGCTCGGATCCGTTAAAACTCATTATCTGTGCTTCTGCTGACGAACCTTGTACGTTTACCAAAAAAGATGTTGATTTTGGTGATACCACGGTCGGCAGCTCGAAAGATTCGATCGTAACGGCAATCTTCTGTAATACAAGCAATATTCAATTCAGTGGGAAATTCACTTTAGATGGTGCTAACCCTGAGGATTTTGAAATTATAAGTGTCGAAGGAATCTACGATACTTCCATCCCGAAATTAGCTGATACAACCTTTACACTCAACCCGGGTAAGTGCTTAAAAATCAAGTTCCGATTCAAGCCTACCGGACCAGGCAACCGATCGGCAATATTGAAATTCAATCTCCCGTCGGGCTGCGAAGTAGCTCAGTCTCTCCTTAACGGTCGCGGGCTTGCTCCTTTAGCACTTGATGTAGCTGCAGGAAGCTGGGCTTGTACTCGCCCCGGAACGAAATCTCCGCAAACTCTGACCATCACAAATATTGGTACTTCCTCGGCTACCGTTAATTCCATAACTGTCGGACCTGCTCCATTTGCTCTACAGGCAGCTGTGGCATCATTTACACTCGGTGCCGGAGAAAAGAAAGATGTGATTGTAGAGTTCTCACCGGTAACGGTTGGCACCTATTCCGGTACAATGACCGTAAATGCAACAGCAGCTTCCGGTACAAGAGACTTTACCAGCCAACTGAACGGTGAAAGCTGTGTTCCTGTGGTTAGTCTATCAAAAAATTGCTTCGATTTAACAGCCGTCGGATCATCAGCTACAAAATCTGACGCTATCGTCGTGACAAATACCGGTAATTTTGATCTCAACGTGACGTCCATTAAAGTGATATCCGGTGATATCGGTGCTTTCAACACACCACCGGCATTCCAGCCACAGACATTTACTGTTACTCCGAAAAATTCACAGAATATTTCCGGTGTATTCACTCCCGGTATTACCGGTAATCTGAAGGCACTTGTTGAAATTATATCGGATGGTATCCCCGGTCGTGATACTGTTGAAGTGTGCGGCAGTGCGTTTCCGACCGATATGTCGATAGATTTCGGAACAGTACTCGCATGCCAGACAAAGGTATCCGATACGATCTATTATCCGAACTTATCGTCTACTCCTTTACAACTTACGTCGAACTCTTTAGATCCGAACTTTGTTGTCCGTCCTGCAGGAACATTTATCCTCCCTGCTAATGACACTGCAAAGCTGACTATTTTGTTCCAACCAACTACTACAGGTACATTTAACAGCCTTGTGAATATAGGTACAAGAAAAGTACAGGTCACCGGTGTATCAAGAGTAACTCCTGTTAATTTCTACGCTGTTCCTCTCGAAAAAGACACGTTGAAAATTCATCCAGGTGATGTCACAAAAGTAACGGTAACGGCTGATATTACCGATGCTCTTTTAGGTGCCAATCTCGATTCGTTAAGCTTTACGTTTAACTATGACAATCAGTTGTTTACTGTCGCCCAGACCAACGGAGTGCCAAATACTCCTACCCGTATTCCGGGCTGGACATGGAAAGCTTCTCAGGCAAAAGGCTCCTTGGTGATTGGCGGTAAAGGTCCTGCACTTGTCGGTCCTGTAGCCGGTCAGGCACTCTTTGATATCGAGTTTGTCGGATACTTAGCTGAAAAACTCATCTATTCTTTAGCAATGACTACAGATGTACCGGACTACATGAAGAAATGTCTAACGACGACCAGCAAAGGAACGGTCTTTATCCTCGATGATAAGATTTGCTTCGTCGCAGGTCGCCTCGTCAAGACCGGCAGTACAACTTATCAGCTCTCGCAGGCAAAGCCGACTCCGGCTGTCAACGAAGCCAAATTTGAGTATGGAATCGGTCTCGACGGCAATGCTCAAATTGATCTCGTCAATGCAATGGGCGAAAAGGTCATGACATTGGTAAATCAATATCATGCTTCCGGTGAATATGAAATGTCTCTTGATGTAGCTAATTTACCGGCAGGCGTTTACTTCTATGTTCTACGCTCGGGTCCATACCTTGAGCAACAGAAACTCATCATAACCAAATAAGGGTTTACTGTTAATCTCTCCATTCCAAGGGATGCATATTGTTCTACAATTTGCATCCCTTTTTTTATCGTTTATAGGTTAGACTTCACATGTGAGGTGAATATGAATACATGGTACAAATGGTTGTTTTGTATAATGATGGCTGCTTTTAGTGCACCACCGCTTCCACTTATTTCTCAATTTACGGGAGTGGATGCTTCGACATATCCCAGAGTACGTGCCTATGGCAATGGCTCTATTTTTAACAATGCCAAGACGACGGATTTTACGGTGTTAGAAAATGGGATAGATATGAAAGCAACCCTCAAATCGCAGTGCAATACTGTTGTTTCCGATCCCTCTTTGAGTGTCGTACTTGTTATTGATAAAAGCGGCTCCATGGGAGATCCTGTCGGTAACGGTAAAATCAGAATGGATTGGGTAAAAGACGGTGCGAAAGCATTTGTCAACAATCTGGAATTCGGACCGAATACGTATGTGGCAATTGTGACATTCGATGGCAATGCTTATCTTGAATGTACATTCCAGAATAGTGCTGCCCCCCTGCTTGACGCCATCGACAAGATTACGTATTCTAATGGTGGTTCTACACAGTATGACCCTCCGTTTTTAGATCCAGCCAAAGGAGCGATAGCCCTGCTGAATACACGACCGGCATGGATTCGAAGAATGATTATCTTTCTCACAGACGGATTTCCGAATAGACCTCCAACTACCTCGACCATACTTTCCAAGCTTTTAGCTTCAAAGATTAGAACGTATGCCATTACTACGCCGGGAGATGCTTCGCCTGAACTCCGAGATATCGTTTCTCAATCCGGTGGACAGGTATACAAATCCTATGATGCGTCGGGTATTATCAATATTTATAAATCGTTGAGCGGTGATCGACCGACAGTCACGTATTGCTGGCTTGAATGGATCTCTCCTCCGGGATGCAATCAGGCGAGTACTACCCGTAATGTGAATTTACAACATCGACCGACGAACACTCGCGGGAATTACTCATATACGGCTCCTCAATCGAGTATTTCCGGGATAGTTAATTCCCTTGTTTCCCTTCCGCCATTCTCGGATATAGCAGTCGGCGCTTCTGCTCAAGCCCAGTATTCTATCTCAGCATTGAATGCAGATATGCAGATTACAGGGGCGACAATCTCTCCGGCCGGTAACTTTACCGTCACCGATTGGGGTGGCACTCCACCGCCTTTTCTCCTGCTCAAAGGTACATCGCGAACGATTACCGTACAATTTACTCAGACAGCCCCAAGGGATGCACGCTCTGCGCAACTGCTGGTCAATGGCACCCCATGTTCAGCTCCGCCTGTACTTCTCAGCGGCGGCATCAAAAAAATTACCCTCCTGACCCCAAATGGCGGTGAAGTCTATTCCACCTGCGATTCCATTCTCATTACCTGGACGGGTGTTGAACCCACTGATACTGTCATGCTCGAATTCAGCTCCGATCTTGGAGTATCCTGGCAGAATATTACTCCCGTCGCTCTGCAAAATTCTTTTCTTTGGAAGCCACCGAGCGCCGGATCGTACATGGTACGCGTGAGTCCATTCACCCCGAAAATCGGAATTGCCTGGACCCGAAGCGGAGGCGGCACCGGTTCCGATTCATCCAATGCAATTGCCGTGACAGCCGATGGCAGCATACAGTATATAGCCGGTGATTTTAATAAGTCGATAACGTTTGACAGCCGAACTATCAATTCGGCAAAAAGTCAGGAAGCCTTTCTCACACAATATAACAGTGGTCGGGTGACATGGTCGGTCAGCGGCAGCAGTATGCTCAATCGGTTTATCCCGTATTCCATCTCGACTGCCAAAGGTGTCATGGTCGATAAAGCAGATAAATCGGCGTATATTTTAGGTGAATTTATCCCCGATGCGACGTTTAAACGACAGCTTTTTGTCGGGAAGTATTATTCTAATGGAACGCAAAACTGGATGAATACTATCTCCAGTACGCTCGATATCTTCGCCCGCAGTATGGGCATTGACTCGGCTACAAAGAATATCTATGTAGAAGGGCAATACGCAGGTGTGATGAAAATTCCCATGAAAAACGGCACTATCGCTACCCTGAATACTACTGCCATCAATCCCAAGCTGTTTCTTGCAATTTTCGACCCGGACGGCAAATGCACATACGTACAGGATAGTTCTTTTGAGCCGCCGTTCAATCCTCGGATTTCGAAAGACAGTCTCGGCAATACGTATGAAACAGGGATGTTTACCGGGAGCTTCGCCTCCGGTGATACGACAGTGACCGGACGTGGCGGCAGAGATGTATACATTCGCCGTATTGGCAGAATCTATGCGCCGAGCGACCAAAGTGACGGAGCATGTACTGTTGCAGCTCCTGCATTCAGTTTTGCCTATCAACCATTAACCGTTGGTGTTTCACAGGTTGGCGAATTTCACGACACTACCTTCACAGCGTTCATCTGTAATCGAGGAACCTATCCCATTACGCTCACAGATTACCGATTTGAGGGTAATTATCCGGCAGATTTTGCTCTTGTGTCAGCACTCAAAGGCGTCACGCTGCAAAAAGATTCCTGTCTTCAGGTCACAGTCCGTTTCACGGCTTCTGATGTAGGATACCGTTCGGCATATCTGAGAGTATGGGCAGACTGCACGGATCAGCAGGTAATTCTCACAGGATTTGGTATCAAACTCGAAGCCTCGATTGACTCCCTTAATTGGGGAAGGAAACGAATTTATACACAAAGTCCACAAACATTACAGATTCGAAATACCGGTACAGCTGATATTAAAATCACGAAGCTATCCCTCGAAACCTCTCCCGATAACAGCTTTATTCCTGTATTCGCTACTATGCCGGTGACCCTTGCACCCAAGGACTCTCTGTCAATCTTGGTGCTTTTTAATCCGCAGGATACCCTCATGTACCAGAATTTTGTCCTTGCTGAGGTCGAAGGATTCTCGAAGCCTCTCGTCGGTATGCTCACCGGATTCGGATTCCTTCCGGAGCTCATCGCAAAAGGGTATGATTTTAAACCTACCTATCTCAATACCCTCTCTCCGGAAATCGGCAGCTGCTCACTTCTGAATCCCGGCACCACCGCCGATGTGCTGATCCGCTCGGTTCGCTTTCTCGATAATCCGGGAGATTTCTCGTGGGATACTATGCCGGAGGTTAATTTCAGTGTGCAACAAAACAGTACAGAACTCAGAAAACTCCCTATCCGCTTTACTCCCAAAGATCTCGGCATCCGCAAGGCACATGTCGAGATTACCTCTGATGCTGCCCCGGGCCCAAATGC
>JBPOHH010000192.1:0-2577 GCA_052035765.1 Bacteroidota bacterium | reverse complement strand
CCGGTAACTTAGACTTCGCCGGCGGTACGGTTATTCACATCAGTGCCGGTGTGTCGGGATTAGTAGTCGCATTCATGCTCGGCAAGCGCGAAGATTACGGGATATGGGACACGAACGCACCGAGCTCGACGAAGCTGACCGTGCTCGGTTCGGCGCTTCTCTGGTTCGGCTGGTTCGGCTTTAACGGCGGCAGCGCACTCGAAGCCAACGGTCTGGCTGCATCAGCAATTCTGGTAACAAACATCGCCGCATCGGTCGGCGCGCTCGGCTGGATGCTCACCGAGTGGCTGCTCAACAAACGTACGACCATGCTTGGCGCTGCATCAGGCGCTATTGCAGGTCTCGTCGGTATTACTCCCGCGGCCGGCTATGTGGATCTGACGGGCGGTTTAATTATCGGTTTACTTGCCGGTATGATCGGGTATTTCGGCGTCTTCGAAATCAAGAAAAAATTCGGATATGATGACCCCTTAGACGCCTTCGGGATCCACGCTCTCGCCGGAATTTGGGGAGCAATTGCCACCGGGATTTTTGCCAATCCAAGTGTGAATCCTACCGGAACCGGTGCATTATACGGCAATCCCAAGCAGATTCTTACTCAAATACTTGGCGTGGTCATTACCATAGTATTTTCTGTGATCGGTACCTTTATCGTCTTTAAAATATCAGCACTCCTCACCGGCGGCGGACGCGTCGATACCGAAGAAGAAATCACGGGCTTAGACCAGACCATTCACGGTGAGAAAAGCTTTAATCTCGATGTGTAATGTTTGTATAATTTGATACCCTTAGCAGAAAATGAAATCCAACAACAAGAAAAACACGGCAGCGATCGACACTGCCGAACACGACATCTCCACGCTATCGCTCATCGAACAGGAATATCGCCTGCTCTTTGAGTCGCTCGACCGCGATACCAACGGCGTGATTTCACTCTATGAATTACTCGAAATTCTCAACGATATCGGTATTCGCAATGATGACCCACGGTTGGTATTCGACATTCAACACCTTGATACCTATACCGATGCTGCGGAGATGTCGAAGGACAAAGAACTCTCGATGCCACTCAATTTCGAACAGTTCAAACTCATCCTACAGCGCAGTCAGGGTAATCTCGTCAAAGATGCGATTCAGGGTAATTTGATTATACCGGATTTTAAGAATTTCCGGGCAGCAATCAAGCGCATCTACGACAAAGCGAAAGCCAATAAAGGCGGACATGTCGCGACCTATATTCCACAGCTCGGGCGCGTCAATCCCGAGTATTTTGGCGTGTCCATCTGCACCATCGACGGTCAGCGCTACTCACTCGGTGACTCCGGCGTTCCCTTCTGCGTACAGTCTATCTGCAAGCCGATTAACTATTGTATCGCACTTGAGGAGCATGGTGAACACAAAGTGCATCAGCACATCGGGCGCGAGCCAAGCGGCATCGGCTTCAACGGACTCGTGCTCAACGGCAAAGGTCTGCCGCACAACCCGATGATCAATGCCGGCGCGATTATGGCATGTTCCCTCGTCAAGCCCGCGCTCGATATGGCAGACCGATTCGACTATGTGCTCGATACATGGACAAAACTAAGCGGGAATATGCGGGCAGGATTTAATAATGCGGTCTATCTTTCCGAACGTCAGACGGCGGACAGAAATTTCGCGCTCGGGTATTTTATGCGGGAAAACAGAGCATTCCCCGAAAACACGAATCTGATTGATACCTTAGAATTTTACTTTCAATGCTGTTCGATCGAAGTGACCGCCGAAGCGATGGCAATCACCGCAGCAACTCTCGCTAATGCAGGTATTTGCCCGACTACCGGGACAAGAGTTCTCCAGCCGAATACCGTCAAAAACTGTCTCTCGCTCATGGCATCGTGCGGTATGTATGATTTTTCGGGTGAATTCGCATTTACGATCGGTTTACCGGCAAAGAGCGGTGTCGCCGGCGGACTCATGGTGGTCATTCCCAATCTCATGGGGATTTGTATTTGGTCACCGCGGCTCGATGAATTGGGGAATTCCGTGCGCGGGATTGAGTTTTGCAAAGAACTCGTTTCGACGTTCAATTTCCATAATTTCGACAGCTTGACGGGCGGACAAAGCCAAAAGCAAGACCCGAGGTTGCATCGTAATCAATCGAAAATTGACAGTGTTATCAGCTTATGCTGGGCAGCAAGCGAGGGTGATCTGCTCGAAGTGCAGCATCTTGTAGCACGAGGAATCAACTTCAACGAAGCTGATTATGACGGGCGCACGGCAATGCACCTCGCTGCCTCCGAAGGTCACAGCAGGATAATTGAGTTTCTGCTGTCAAAAGGAGCAGTGCCGAACCCGAAAGACCGTTGGGGGAACACTCCGCTCGACGATGCAAAACGCGGTAATCATCAATCGGTGATACGGTTGCTGGAGAATTGATGCGGTAAAAAATTGACATTGCTGAGGAATAGCACGTTGATTTTTTTATGATTTTCGCGGATAAATCATCTTCTATTGTGAGGAATACAGCATGTGACTTTTTTTAACACAAAGTTCTCAAAGATACTCCACAAAGGTCACTATAGATACACCTGATTTTAT
>JBPOHH010000736.1:0-1608 GCA_052035765.1 Bacteroidota bacterium | reverse complement strand
TTTCATCTATGAACCATTTATTCCATAATACCTTGTACATCCCCGAAAAACGGGTCGCCATTTCCTGGGGCTTGTCGGACTCTGTCTTGTAGAATTTACGGGCAAGCATGATGCCCATAATCGCAATTCCAAGGGAAGCTCCCATAAGCACATACTCAATTGCATGTACCTCATGTACTTCCGGACGATGGAGAATCTCCATTGCAGGAGCGAAAATCGGTTCGAGCCAGTGTTCTAGTACATTCGGTATCGAACCGCCAAAGCCAAACAAGTATTGAATTGCGTATGGAATTGCGTATGGAATTCCAATAAATCCACCTGCTACTGACAACGCCGCAAGTACCATCAGCGGGAAGGTCATCGAAATCGGTGACTCATGCGGATGCACATGATGATGGTCGAATCGCTCTTTGCCATGAAACGTTAAGTGTAATAATCTGAACATGTAAAACGCAGTACAGAATGCAGCAAGCACACCTACACCCCATAAAATCGGGCTTCCTTGCGAAAACGCATTCCAGAGAATTTCATCTTTTGAGAAAAATCCTGCGAAAGGGAAAATACCGGCAATCGCAATAGTACCAATCAAGAACGTTTTGTACGTCGTCGGCATATACTTTTTCAAGCCGCCCATGCGCTGAATGTCTTGTTCTTCGTGCATACCGTGGATGACCGAACCCGACCCCAAGAACAACAATGCTTTAAAGAATGCATGGGGCATCACGTGGAATACGCCGGCCGTAAACGCACCCACACCAAGCGCAACAAACATAAACCCAAGTTGACTAACCGTAGAATAAGCAAGCACTTTTTTAATATCATTCTGTACAAGACCCACAAGCGCTGCCGTGAGCGCAGTCGTAATACCGATACCCGTCACCACAGCCATAGTAGTCGGCGAAAGCGCAAACATCGTCGCATTCCGCGCGATAAGGAATATACCCGCCGTGACCATCGTCGCCGCGTGAATGAGCGCTGACACAGGAGTTGGACCTGCCATAGCATCCGGAAGCCAGATGCCGAGTGGAATTTGTGCGGATTTACCGGTACAACCGAGGAAGAGGAGAAGGGTAATTGCGGTGATTAATCCCGAGCCGATAGGGAATCCTGCCGCTGCCTGAGAATTAACAGAAGCATAATCAAGCGTGTGGAAGTTGCTGTAAATCAAAAACATAGCGACAAGCACACCAAAGTCGCCGATACGATTAACGATAAATGCTTTTTTCGCTGCGTCGCCCGTCCAAACGATATTTGACCCTTCGAATTTCCGGTCGTGCCAGAAGCCAATCAAGAGGTACGAGCAGAGACCGACGCCTTCCCAACCGAGGAAGGTAAGTAGGAAATTACTGGCGAGAACGAGATTAAGCATCATGAAAATAAAGAGGTTCAGGTAGGCAAAAAACCTCGGAAACCCTTTGTCGCCATGCATATAGCCTATAGAATAGATGTGAATCAGCGTGCCGATTCCGGTGATAATCAGCGTGTAGAGAATCGAGAGCTGATCGACTTGGTAGGATATGTCAATCGAGAAATTACCGGCTTGCATCCAGGTAAAGAGCCGCACGACATGCGAACGCTCTTCGGGGCCATGACCAAGCAAGGAAACAA
>JBPOHH010000820.1:0-1631 GCA_052035765.1 Bacteroidota bacterium | reverse complement strand
ACCATTTCCATTTGTCATGGAGCCGGACAAAGATTATCGCTTAGACATCACCTACACCCCCAAAACACGCGGTCGTCAATTTGGGTTTATCAAGGCATACTTCCACACCAATGACGGTCGGCAAATTATCCGCACATTAGACTTTCAGACCTATTATCCCGATTCTGTCAGTTCGGTAGGTGAGATTAGAGAAGACAACCGCGCTACACCTTCGCTCCTGATCACCGACCCGAACCTACCACTAAAACTGCTCGGCACTTACCTTGACACACCGAAGCTCTATGATAGTTATGGGAATTTCATTGATTTGAGTACTCGATTAGAACAAGGGTATATTTCGTTGGAAGGATTGAGTTCGGGTGTGTATTGTTTTGTGTTTAATTCGCCGGCCGGGATGGTGAGTCGGAAGGTGTTGTATGTGCGGTGAGGGATTTATTTACCGTTAGAAGATTGCATATTTTATTCACCCATTCTCAATTACTGTATGAAAAATAGAATCTTGATTGTGGTAGTTACATTTCTGTGCTGCACGCAGATGTCGCTATTGGCTGAAAATAATCCTCATCTTCAAATGCCGAAATCCATCGACTTTGGGCTCTGCCCACGCGGCGGGGAAATTTCAGTAACCTATTCAAAAACTGCAGTATTTACCAACAAGTCAGATGAAGATATTTACTTGGTGAATAGTTGGATGAAAGCTGATTATTCTATTGATAAATATGGTCAATATGGTTTTATTTTTTTTCCGTATGGCTTCCCGCAAGCCGGGAGTCCTCCTGTCGTGGTTGGAGCTAAAAAATCAATACAAATTTCAGTTTGGTTTGATTCGTTTGATACCGGCGATACGGGGGCGATTGATTTTAATGCTAAAATCATTATCCTTTCTCGTACTTCACCCGAATTTCCACGGTATTATAAAGACCTCTATAGAGATACCCTATATTTGCATGCAACAGCCGTAGATTCTCAAAAAATTTCGGGCTCTTATTTGGATTATCATGAAGGTAAGGGATGTACATATTTCTACGAACAGAAATATGAGTCGCAGTACAATGTTAATTTTATCAATACATTGACAGAAACGGTGGTGTTAGACTCACTTCATACGGTATCCGATGGTCCTTCGAAGCCGCAATGGGTTAAAGCAGTAAAATTTCTTAACACCGAAATTCCATTACCTGTAGATGTACCATCACGAGGCAGAATGTTGGTTGGTGCATTTTTTTCGACGAATCCATTTGGTGAAAACCGAGTCGTTATAACCGGATATTTTACAGGTAAGGATACAAAGAAGCACTATACCGCCGATGCAGTGTTAAACTTACGAGATACACTACTTCAAGAGGCGCGTTTTTATTCAAAAGCTACTTTTTTTGAATCAGATGACGGTAAGCCGCAGGTGGAAAAAGGGCAGGTGTATCTCTATAGCTGTTCCTCCGAATCAATGTGGGCTGATTCAATTGTCGTGACAAGCGAGTGGGAACGTGATGAAGTGAAGGTGACTTCAGCAGTTACCACTTTTCCATTTCTATTAGATCCAAGCGAAGAATATCGCTTAGACATCACCTACACCCCCAAAACACGCGGACGTCAATTTGGGTTTATCAAGGCATACTTCCACACCAATGACG